>DATJTM010000710.1:0-11029 GCA_035503395.1 Luteitalea sp. | reverse complement strand
GGTCGAACTTCGACATCGAGGAGAAGGAGATCGAGGCGTCGCTGGCGTGAGGATCTTCGGGATCGATCCCGGCTCGGTGCGGACGGGTTACGGCTGCATCGAGACGCGCGGCGGCCGCAGCGCCCTGATCTGCAGTGGCGCCATCGTGCCGCCGCCCCGGACCGCGTTCCCGGACAAGCTCCAGATGCTGTACCTCTCGATGACCGAGCGGCTGGCCGAGAGCCGGCCCGATTGCGTCGCCATCGAGAGCCTCTTTCACGGACTCAACAGCCGCAGCGCGTTCGCCCTCGCGCACGCGCGCGGCGTGCTGATGCTTGCCGCCACCCAGCACGGTGTGCCGGTGGTCGAGTACGCTCCCGCCGAAATCAAGCGCGCGGTCGTCGGCTTCGGCCGGGCCGAGAAGCCGCAGGTGCAGCAGATGGTCACGATGCTCCTCGGACTCAGCGCACCACCCAGGCCGCTCGACGTGTCGGACGCGCTGGCTGTGGCCCTGTGCCACGCGCACGTGGCGTCGACGCCGGTGCCGCAGCCCGATGCCTCGCCCTTTGCGCGCGGTCGTCGCGTGACCAGTTGGCGCCAGCTCCGCCCAGAGGATCTGGAGCAGCGGTGATTGCGGCGCTGCGCGGGCGATTGCTCGAAAAGCACCCGGCCCGGTTGATCGTCGACGTGCAGGGCGTCGGCTACGACGTGCAGGTGCCGCTCTCGACGTACGGATCGGTCGGCGACGTCGGCAGCGACCTCTCGCTGCGCGTCCACACGCACGTGCGCGAGGAGCAGATTGCGCTCTTCGGCTTCCTGACCACGCTCGAACAGCAGATCTTCGAGCGGCTGATCTCGGTCAACGGCATCGGCCCGAAGGTGGCGCTCGCCGTCCTGTCGGGCATCGCGCCGGGCGATCTGGTCGCCGCCGTACAGGGCAACGAGCCCGCCCGGCTCACGACCATTCCCGGCATCGGCCGCAAGACCGCGGAGCGCATCGTCCTCGAACTGCGCGATCGGCTGCCGGCCGCCTTGCCGGTCACGCCGGATCCGGCCACACCAGGCGGTGCCGTGCGCGCCGATCTCCTGTCGGCACTCACCAATCTGGGCTACCCGCGTCCGACCGTCGAGAAAGCCGTCGGTGACGTATTGAAGGCGCAGCCGTCGGCCACCTTCGACGAGGCGCTGCGGCAGGCGCTCGGCCGGTTGTCACGCGCGTGAGCGACGCCATGCAGGATCCCCGGGTGGTCAGCGGACGCGGCGGCGACGACGAGGCGCAGTACGAGGCCGGGCTGAGGCCGCGAACGCTCGACGACTACATCGGGCAGGATCGCGTCCGCGAGAACCTGCAGGTGGCCATTGCGGCCGCCCGTCAGCGCGACGAGGCGCTCGATCACGTGCTCGTCTCTGGACCGCCAGGGCTCGGCAAGACCACGCTCGCGCACGTGATCGCCAACGAACTCGGTGTCTCGATGAAGGCGTCGTCCGGTCCCGTCATCGAGCGGCCCGGCGACCTCGCCGCAATCCTCACGACGCTGCAGCGTCACGAGGTGCTGTTCATCGACGAGATCCACCGGCTCTCGCCGGCGATCGAAGAGATCCTCTATCCGGCGATGGAGGACTACGAGCTCGACATCGTGATCGGACAGGGGCCTGGCGCCCGTTCGGTCAAGGTGCCGGTGCAGCCGTTCACGCTCGTCGCCGCCACGACGCGCACGGGCCTGCTCACGGCACCATTGCGCAGCCGCTTCGGGCTGGTGCATCGCCTCGACTACTACACCGAGGCCGACATGTTCGAGATCGTGAGCCGATCGGCCCGGATCCTCGGCGTGACGATGGCGCCGGAGGCGGCGAGCGAGGTGGCGCGCCGCTCGCGCGGCACCCCGCGTATCGCCAACCGACTGCTCCGGCGCGTGCGCGACTACGCGCAGGTGCGGGCCGACGGCGCCGTGAGCCTCGAGGTGGCGCAAGCCGCCCTGACGCTCCTGGAAGTGGATGCCTACGGGTTCGACGAGGTCGATCGCAGGCTCCTGCGGGCGATCATCGAGAAGTTCGACGGTGGGCCGGTCGGCGTCAACACGCTGGCCGCCGCACTCGGCGAGGAGCGCGACGCGATCGAGGACATCTACGAGCCCTTCCTGATGCAGGCGGGCTTCCTCGAGCGGACGCCGCGTGGCCGCGTGGCCACGCGCCGCGCCTACACATTCTTCGGGCTCGAGGCGCCCGGAAAGGACAATCGCCTGTGGTAAGTCAGTCTGCACGTGACCCGCGCGGCATCCTCAGCGGCGGGCCGGCCACGGTCCAGGCCTGCATCAGCGGCCTGTCGACCTACCTGCCGCCGCGCACCCTCACCAATGCCGACCTCGAGAAGATGGTCGACACCAACGACGAGTGGATCCTGCAGCGCACCGGCATCCGCAAGCGCCACATCGTCGATCCCGGCGTTGCCACGTCGGACCTGGCGGTGGAGGCGTCGCTCGGTGCCATCAAGCAGGCCGGCCTGCAGCCGTCCGACATCGACATCATCGTCGTCGGCACGACCACGCCCGACACGATGTTTCCGAGCACGGCGTGCCTCCTCCAGCACAAGATCGGCGCCACCAAGGCGTGGGGATTCGATCTCGGTGCCGCGTGCTCAGGCTTCACGTATGCGCTGACGACCGCCGCCGGTTTCGTGAGCGCCGGCATGGCCAAGCACGCGCTCGTGGTCGGTGCCGACGTGATGTCGAGCATCATCGACTACACGGACCGCACCACGTGCGTGCTGTTCGGCGACGGGGCTGGCGCGGCGGTGATCTCGCCGTCGCCCGGTGATGGGCTCGGCTTCATCGACTTCACGCACGAAGTCGATGGCAGCGGCGGGCCGGCGCTCTGCATGCCGGCTGGCGGCTCCAAGCAGCCCGCCTCGCACGAGACCATCGACCAGCGCCTGCACTACGTCCACCAGGACGGGCAGACGGTGTTCCGGTTCGCGGTGCGCAAGAACGAGGAAGTGTGTCGCCGGCTGCTCGAGCGCAACGGGCTGACCGCCGACGACCTCGACCTGTTCGTGTCACATCAGGCCAACAAGCGGATCATCGAGTCGGCCGCGCAGCGCCTTGGCGTACCGCCCGAGAAGATGGTGCTGAACATCGGCGAATACGGCAACACGACGGCCGCGACGATCCCGCTCGCGCTGCACGACGCCGTGCGAGACGGTCGCCTGAAGCGCGGCGATCTCGTGCTGCTGGCGTCGGTCGGCGCCGGCTTCACGGTCGGTTCCGTGCTGCTCCGCTGGGCCTATTAGGCAGGACTTGGTAGGGACCGCTCGCCGAGCGGTCCGATCACGTCGCGGACGGCCCGGCGGGCCGTCCCTACCGAATGACTGGACGACCGGACGTAGCCGCCGGACTTGTCCGGCGGTGGCCGTGAGATCAGGGGAGACGAAGCGCTGTCCTAGGGCTCCGGATCGAGCCCCAGACCCTGCGCTTCGCGTTCGGCGCGCGCCTTTTCGGCTTCTTCCAGCTTCACCAGCCCACGACGGATGGCGGCGGTGGCGGCCTGCGTGCGGTCGCGCACGCCAAGCTTGCCGAGCAAGCCGTTGACGTACGACTTGATCGTGCCTTCCGTAGTATTGAGGTCCTGCGCGATCTCGCGGTTGCTGTGGCCGCTGACGATCAGGCGGAGGACGTCCATCTCGCGCCGCGTCAGGTCCGTGCGACCGGCCTGGTCGAGCACCTGCGTGATGCGGGGTGGGATGTACTGACGCCCCTCGTGGACGGCGAGGATGGCCTCGAACAGCTCGTCGCTCGGCATGCCCTTGAGGACATACGCAGCCGCGCCGGCCGACAAGGCACGCGCGATGTCGACATCGCCTTCGTAGACGGTCAGGACGACGACGCGGGCGTTGGGGAACTCCGCACGGATGGCGCGGATGGCCTCGGGGCCCTCCATCACCGGCATCCGCAGGTCCATGATCGCCAGGTCGGGCTGCGTCTGCCTGAACGCCGCCACGGCTTCCTCGCCGTTGCTGGCGGTGGCGACGACGGCAAAGCGCGGGTCGCGCTCGAGCACCGCCACCAGACCCTGTCGCAGGATGTCGTGGTCGTCGGCGACGAGCAGTCGAATCGGTGAACGTGCTTCGCTGGTCACAGCGACTCCTTCAGGCCTGGCCACCGCGGGGCCGGTGACCCGCATGACGCGTGCGTCTGAATCGCCGCATCTGTTGTCCTACGCGCCCCTGCTTGCACGCATGACCTCCGTTTTGGGCTGTCCGTCTGGCACACCGAGGGCATCATGATGGCACGATTCGGTCAACCCTGCAGGGCTGGCTTCGACGAGCCCGACCTGTCGGGGACCAGGACCGCCACCGGCAGCGCGTGCAGCACCTGACCGAGGAACCACCAGCGCTCGGTGGAGGTCGCCGACGCCTGCACGGTACTCCCGGTCAGCAGATCGCGCCACGTACCATCCGGCGCATCGTCGGGCAGCAGCACGCGCGAGGTCGCCCAGGCGGCGCCGACCGGCCACACCGACGGCAGGCGGCCCGTACGCACGCCAGTGATCACGACCGCCCAGCCATCTGCCCCCGCGGCTCGAGCGAAGGCCATCGCGGCGGCGTCGACGGAGAGATCGACGACGAGCGGACGGTAGGCGCCGTCGCGCCACAGGCCGGGCGCCGCGCGTCTCGCGCGCAGCAGGGTAGAGGCGACGTGCAGCTTGATGCGGCCATCCTGCCAGCCGTCGCGCCACTCGGTGACATTCGGACTGATGTCGCCGCCCGCATGGCGAATCGCGTCGAGGCCGTCGAGCCGCTCGTGCAGCTCGACGAACGGCACTCGCCGCCGGTTGTCTGGATCGACGAGATCGAACTTCCAGCCTTCGGTGCCCTGGTACGTGTCGGGCACGCCTGGCAGCGTCAGCTTCAACACCGTTTGCGCCAGCGAGTTCGAGACGCCACGGATGCCGAGGCGTTCGACCAGCGGCCGCAGCGCCGCGAGTACGCGCTGTGCCGGCGCACCCGTCAGCACGTCGTCGACGTAGGCCAGCGTGGCCTGCTCGTACGCCTCGTTCTGCGTGAGCCAGCTGGTATGACGCTTGGCTTCGCGAATCGCCTTCAGCATGTAGGCCTTGAGGCGCTCGGCGAGTGCGGTCGGGGCCGGTGCGTGCACGGGCAGGTCGGGTGGCCAGCAGCCGACCAGCACCTGCAGGAAGCGGTACTCGTCGTTGCGATCGGGGGCCCACGTGCCGCCGAGCAACGTCCGCGCCGACGCTGATGCGCGCATCGCACGTCCCACCGCTTCGCGCCAGCTGTCGTAACTCTCGGTCAGCGCGTTGATGCGGGCCCGCACGTCCTCCCCGAGCTTGGTGTCGTGCGTCGACAGGGTCGTCATCTCGCCCGGCCAGTCACGCTGTCGCGCGACGTAGATGGCGTGCACCTGATCGACCGAATGGACCGCGTGCGCCGGTTCGCCGCCGACCTCGTTGGTCGAGACCAGGGCGTTGTACCGATAGAAGGTCGTGTCCTCGAACCCCTTGGCCTGGACCGGCCCCGTGTACTGCTGCAGCTTCATGGCGAACGTCAGGCGACGCTCGTGCATCGCGCTGTCTGCCGACGAGGCGCCCTCGGAGGGCGGCGCCGACAGCAGGACCGTGCGCAGGAAGTGGAACAGCGACCGCTCCATCGCCGGGTTGCGACGCTGCGCCTCCGCGATCGTCCGGTCGATGATGTCGGCGTCGGCCTCGGTCCAGCCGCGCGGGCTCACGTAGGTGCGATACACCGGCATGCACGCCACGTACTCGACGATCAGGTCGCGCAGGCTGTTGAGCGTGAAGTCGCGCGTGTGGCGATCGCTGCGTGAGAGGCGGCCGAGCGCATCGGTGAGCACGCCCAGCTCACTCGACATCGCGGTGTTCATGATCAGCTTCTTGGCGTCGTAGACGATCTCCTCGATCGGCTCGCGCAGCCCGGTCGTCCTGCCATACAGGCGGCGCAGCGCGCGCATGCCGGTCGGATCGAGGAACAGGCCGTTGATCTCGTTGAGTGCGCCGTAGCCGGTCGTTCCGTGCACCTGCCAGTCGTCGCGCAGGCCCTCGTCACCCGACAGGATCTTCTCGGCGACCACGTACAACGGCTGCGCCGCGCCGGTGGTGTCGCGCACCAGCTGCTGCAGCCGCGCGAAATAGGCCGCCGGGTCGAACAGGCCGTCGGGATGATCGAGGCGCAGGGCGTGGACCAGCCCGTCGGCGAGCCAGCGTCCGATGGACTCGTGGGTCGCCTGGAAGACGGCCTCGTGTTCCACCCGTACGCCGGCGAGTTCATTGACGTCGAAGAAGCGGCGGTAATTGATCTCGTCGACGGCCGTCCGCCACGACGCCAGCCGATACGGCTGCGCTTCGAGCAACCCGTGCAACTCGTCGAACGACGCCGGATAGCCCGGTGTGCCGTTCACCTGCGCCACGGCCTGGCCAATCGCCTCGACGACGACCGGCGTCTCCTCGATCAGACGGATGAGACGACCGCGCAGCACTTCCTTCTCGCGCTGCCGTACGGCAATCCGCTCCGGATGCGTGTCCGTGTACGGCGGCAGGTTGTGGAGGCCCTCGAGAATGCTGAGGAACTCGATCACACCCGCGTGGTCTTCGCCGAGCGCTTCACGCAGCGGTGGAAGTGCGTGGCGCAGCACCAGCGGCGTCTGGCGTGGATTGATCGGCAGCCGGTGGTCGTAGTAGCGCAGCCACAGGCGCCCGTCCTCGTATTCCACGAGCAACTCGCCACGCTCGAGCACGGTGCCGTACTGATCGCCCAGGATCGGCAGGAGCACCTTCATGCGCAGGTGCGGCGTGACCGGGTCCCAGTCGATGTCGAAGTACTCGGCGTAGGGTGAGCACGGGCCGTTCTCCAGCACTTCACGCCACCACGGATTGGCCTGCGGATCCACGCCCATGTGATTGGGCACGATGTCCGACATGATCCGCATGCCGTGCGCCTTCGCCGCTTCGGCGAGCTTGCGCAGGTCGTCCTCGGTGCCGAGGTCGGGGTTCAGCGTCGCGTGGTCGACGATGTCGTAGCCGTGCGTGCTGCCGGGCCTGGCGCGGAGCATCGGCGACAGGTAGAGCGTGTCGATGCCGAGGCTCGCCAGGTAAGGCGTGAGTGCCGTCGCGTCCGAGAACGTGAAGTCGGGACCAAGCTGCAGTCGATACGTGGTGGCCGGCGTCCACGCCGGCACGGCCATCGTCACAGGGGAACTCCGGTCAGATGAATGACGAGCCCGAACGGCTCGGAGGAGATGTCGGTGATGGACAGCACGAGGCCGCCCGCGTCGGCGTCGCGCGATGTCTCGACCCGCACATCGGGATGTGTGGAGAAGAGCACCTCGACGCTCGGTGAAGATTCGATGGCGGCCGGCACTGCGACGCGTCTTACGCCCTCGCCGGTGAGGTCGGCGACCGTCAGCAGCATGCCGCCGGTCGTCGATCGCTGCGCCACCATGACGATGTGATCGTCCGGTGCGACCGCGTGTATGCGATCGCGCCGGCGCGATGCGCTGGACACGTGCGCGCGACGGATCTCGAGCAACCGCGTGGTTGCGGCGAGTGCGTCGGCGTGAGGTGACGTGTCGCGCTCGGACCAGTCGAGGATGCTCGCGTCGAACGTCGACACGGCCTGCGGATCGGGAATCTGCTCACGGACCAGTGGATCGGCGAACGCGGCGAATCGACCGAACTCTTCCCGACGCCCGGCCACGACCTGCGCGCCGAGCGTCGGCTCGTGGTCGGTGAAGAACAGGAACGGCGTCGATGCCGCCCACTCCTGGCCCATGAACAGCAGCGGCGTCTCTGGAGACGTCAGGAGCACCGTGCTCGCCGCGAGCCACGCCGTGGCGTCGATCTGGTGGTGCAGCCGGTCGCCATGCGCGCGGTTGCCGATCTGGTCGTGGTTCTGGAGGCAGATGACGAACGCCTCGAGGGGGAGCGCGTCCGGCGACGTCCCGCGCGGCTTGCCGGACCGCGGGCTGGTCTGGCCACTGAACACCCAGCCCCGCGCGAGCGCCGTGGCGACCTCGCGTGTCGACCCGTCGAAGTCCGAGAACCAGGCTTCGTGATCGCCGGCCAGTCGTCGACGCATCGCGTGATGGAAATCGTCGGCCCACACGCCGGTGAGACCGGAGCCGCCGCCATCGAGCGGCAGCATCAGTGGGGCGAAGTTGCGTTCGTCTTCGGCGATCAGGTGGACGTGTCGGCCGGTGACCTCCGTCGCCACCTCGCGCGCCAGCTGCGCGAGCACGTGCTCGTCGCTCGTGTCGATGAGCGCGTGCGTGGCGTCGAGGCGCAGGCCATCGAGGTGGTACTCGTGCAGCCAGGACAGCGCGTTGTCGCAGATGATCCGGCGGACCTCCGCCGATCCAGGCCCATCGAGATTGATCGCCCGTCCCCACGGCGTGTGATGCCGATCGGTGAAGAACGTCGGCATGAAGGCCGCGAGGTACGCGCCGTCCGGTCCGAGGTGGTTGTAGACCACGTCGAGCAGCACGGCGAGGCCGAGCGCGTGCGCGGCGTCGATCAGCGCGCGCAGGTCGTCCGGATGCCCGTATGCGGCGGCAGGCGCGAACCAGCTGCCGCCGTCGTATCCCCAGTTGCGTGTGCCGGGGAACGCAGCGATCGGCATCAGCTCGATCGCCGTCACGCCGAGCGCCGCCAGTTCCGGGAGCCGCGCGGTGGCCGCGGCGAACGTGCCTTCGCGCGTGAACGTTCCGACGTGCAGCTCGTAGATGACGAGTTGCTCGCGTGGCACGCCCGTCCAGCCGGCGTCGGTCCACGTGAACTGCGCCGGGTCGATGACCACCGACGCCGCGTGAACACCCTCTGGCTGGCAGCGCGACCACGGATCCGGCCAGGGCTGATGGTCGTCGACCTGCACTTTGTAGCGGCGCCCCGGAGCGAGGCCGCCGATCCGGCCTTCGAACACACCCTGGCCCATGGCCTCGAGTGCGACGACGTCACCGTTCTCGGGATGCACCTGTACGCGCGAGGCGCCCGGCGCACACACGCGCACGCGGGCCCCATCGCCTTCGGGGTGGACGCCAAACCGCGGCGTCCATGGCGTCGTCATGAGCGATCCCCGACCGGTCGTGCCGCCAGATCGGTCAGCACGGCCCGCGCCATCTGGCGTCTCGCTTCACCGGCGGCCACCGCATCGACGAGCAACCGCCAGATCAGGCTCACACGTAACCCTTCGATGACGTCCGGCATGGCGATGGTTTCTCGACCGCTTGCCGCGAGTTCGTCACGCCAGCCGCGCACCAGGCCCCACGTGGCGACCGACCACCAGGCGCGCGCGGCCGCATCGAGCTGTTCCCGGCCCTGTGCCTGCTGCAGCGCCGTGACGGCAACGTACGTGAGGTCGGCCGCCAGGGCGCCGATGTCACGTTCGCCGTAGTCACCGCGTGCACCGACCACACCCGGCGTGCTGTCGTCGGGGTCGACGGGCGCTGGTGTGCCATCGGTCCACCGCCAGCGGGCCAGCGCTCCGAGCACGAGCCTGGAACCGAACACGCGCGACGAGGCGGGCGAGTCCATCAGCGTCGTCCAACGGCTGCGCGCCGACGCATCGAGGTCGACGAGTGCGGCCAGCGCCGCATCGGCAAGCTCGTGGTCGCGATCGCGGTGACGGGCGAGCTCCGCTTCGTCGGTGCCGTCGGACTGCCCGGCGTCGGCAATCGCCACGTGCGTCGTGGCGACGCGTCGGCCCAGGGCCCGCGCCATCCGCTCCACCTCCTGCAACGGCTCGCTGTCCAGGCGCGGCGCCTCGCGCCCCTCGCGCAGCCACACGAACGGATCGCTCGTGTCCGGCAGGGCGACCGGCTCCGCGAACCAGCGCTGCGCCAGTTGCAGCGCGCGCTGCCAGCCGTCCTCGGTCGCGGTGACCTGTGAGCGGAGCAGTACGAAGGGCCAGCGCTGGCCATCCGTCGTCCGCAGGTCGATGCTGGCGTAGGCCACCGGCAGTTCGACGTCGAGGTTGTGCGCGAGTGCCGCGAGCACCTGGTGCTCGTGCGACTTGCCTGAGAGCAGCCGGCGGCGCACCTTCATCTCGGCTGCGGCGCCGCACTGGACGACCGTCTGCCCCAGCGTCGTCGGCACCAGCGTGAAGGGCTCGTAGTCGGCCAGCACGACGCGGCCCTGCGACGCCGCGTCGAAGACGCCGTCGCGACCTGTGAGGCTGGCGCCGTCGGTCAGCATCTTCATGAGCACGCGGGCTGCATCGATCTCCAGCACTTCATGCAGGACGCCGGTGCGCGCGCCGGCGATGCGTGCGAGCACGCGGTCCGGATGGCGGTCGAGCAGTTCCTCGCCGCGCGGGCCGCTCGTGAACGTCAGGACGAGGCCGTAGCGGTACGTCTCGAGTTCACCTTCGACGTCGACGGCGGCGAGCACGATCGGATCGGCACCACCACGGGCGAGTGCATGACTGGCGATGCGGACGCTGCGCACGACGGCGCCCGGGGCCCGATACCAGGACTGCCGCTCCAGGTACGGACGGATGTAGCGCCGCTCGAGGATTGCGCGTCCGGGGCCGTCGAACAGCGTGTCCCACCGCTCGCTGACGAGCAGATCCGGCAACGCATGCTTGCGGAAGTCGGACGTCGACTCGCCCGTTGCGCGCGGGTCGTTCTTGTCGACGACGTGGAGCCAGTACCAACCGTACGGGGCCAGCGTCAGCGACACCTGGCCGCGAGTGAGCGGCGGGAACCGCGTGCACCCGAGCATCTCGACGGGCACGCCTTCGAGGCTGGTCTGCACCTGCGCCGTCTGTACGTGGCCGGACAGGTTGGCCACCACCAGAACGACGTCGTCCTCATGCTGACGCACGAAGGCCAGCACGCGTCGGTTACCGGTCTCGACGAACTCGATCGACCCTCGCCCGAACGTCGGATGCGCCTGGCGCATCGCGATCATCCGGCGCGTCCAGTTCAGGAGCGATGCCGGCGAGCGTTCCTGCGCCTCGACGTTCACGGCCTGGTACCCGAACAGCGGGTCCATCACGGGCGGCGCGCAGAGACGCTGTGGGTCG
>DATJTM010000709.1:0-4266 GCA_035503395.1 Luteitalea sp. | reverse complement strand
CGGCTGGACGTGCGCGTCGCGAAACTGTTCGTAGAGCAGTGCCGCTTCGGTGGGCGCCGCCTCGGCGAGCAGCCGGGGCACGTCGTATTCGGCGTTGGCGACGACCGGGTCGAGCACCGAAACATAGAGCACGTTGCCATCGGCCAGGGGCGCGACCTGACGGAACACGCGCCAGCCGGCGGCCTGCTGCCGACGCACCTCGTTGCCGCTCACCGCGAGCAGGTCGCGCAGACGCGTCATCACCGCCTCGAAGTCTGCGGTCTTGTCGGACTTGACGGTGTGGAACACCATGCCGCTCGGTCCGGCCATCGGCAACGCAGCGGGCACCGGCGGCACCGTGGCCGCGGGTGCCGCCGGCTGGCCGGCCGGGGCCGGTGCAGCGGGAGCCGGCGCGGCCGGTGGCGGCGGCGCCGCCGGAGCCTGCGCGCCGACGACGGTCGCGGTAGCGAGAACGATGGCGAACGTAAGGACGTGTTTGCGCATATGAAAAAGACCCCGACGGTGCCTGCGCGCCGCCGGGGTCCGATCCTGCTTGCCGAGCGAGTCCGGACGGCGCGGGAGCGCAGCGCCGGACGTACCGTACTACATGCCGCCGAGCGTCATCACGTTCGTGAGCGGCACCGCCGCGTTCAGACCCTTGTCGTTGATGTACGACTGGAGCTGATCGACCAGCGTCTTGGCCTCGGTCGGGAACACCTCGAACAACAGCATGCCCGGGCTGTACTCCTGGCCCTTCGCAATCGGGCTGATGAGCAGCACGTAGTTCAACGTGCCGTCGCCGGCCGGCGAGGTCGACTTCATCAGCTTCATCCCGGCCGCCTGCGCCTTGCGCTCGGGATTCGTGCTCTTCGCCATCGCTTCCTTCACGCGGGTGAAGAACGTCTCGAACTGCGGACCGCTGTCGCCCTTGACGGCGTAGAACCAGACCACCGCGTCGGCGTTGTCGAAGGTGAGCTGCGGCTTGGCCGGCGCGGCGGGCGCCTGCGCGGCCGGGTCAGTCGGCTGGGCCGTCTGTCCTGGCTGGGCCGGCTGCGCGGGCTGGGCCGGCGCCGGCTGCGTCTGCCCCTGCGGCGTGGTGGGGGCTTGAACCGTACCGGCGGACGCGCTGCCGACCAGACTGCTGAACATCATCACGGCGGCACCCAACGCCACCTGCGCACCCGCACGACGTACGGCCCGCGCCTCCATCATCGAACGCATAGCACCTCCTCGAATCCGAGAACTAGGGTGAAATCCGGCGCTTACTGTACCGTAAGTGCCGAAAGAGACAAACCGTCAAACGAACACCTGCATGACCTCGTTTGCGAGGAGCATGCCACGACGCGTGAGCCGAATCCGGCTCATCTCCCGCACGAGCAGGCCCGCCTCGACCGCAGGCGCGAGGGCCACTCCGTATCGAGTCCAGACATCCTGCCCGAAACGTACTCGATATGTGTCGACATCGATGCCCTCCGACAGACGCAGTCCCATGAACAGCGCCTCGCCGAACTGCGCCTCGGCATCGAGGACACGGGATTCAGCCACGGGGTCGGCTCCCGCCTCGACCCGATCCACATACGACCGGGTATCGGCAACGTGTTTCCATCGCCGGCCGTCACGCGATCCGTGCGCGCCGCAACCAAATGCCAGCCACCCCGAGTCGTGCCAGTACTTCAGGTTGTGACGACTCTCGCGTCCGGCCTTCGCGACGTTCGAGATCTCGTACTGTGCGTACCCGGCTGCCTCCAGGCGCGCCATGCCCTCTTCGTACATGTCGGCGGCGTCATCGTCGGCCGTCTGCGACCACTGTTGCCGCGCCATCAGTTCCTGCAGCGGCGCGTTGGGATAGAGCTCCAACAGGTACAGCGACGCGTGGTCCGGCCCCATCGCGATCAACGCGTCGACCGTGCGCAGCCAGCCGGCCACCGACTGACCGGGCAGCCACATCATCAGGTCGAGGCTGACGTTGTCGAAGCCGGCCGCCCGGGCCGCCCGCAGTGCCCGGCGGGCGCCGTCGGCGTCGTGCAACCGTCCCAGCCGCTTCAGTTCCGCATCGTCGAAGGATTGGACACCGAACGAGAGGCGATTGGCGCCGGCGTCTCGAAATCCCTCGAGACGGGCCGGATCGACCGTCTCGGGGTTGGCCTCCATGGTGATTTCGACGTCGGGCGCGACCGCGAAGCTGGCGGCACACGTGTCGACGATGGCGGCGACGTCGGCCGGGTCGAGGAGCGACGGCGTCCCGCCGCCGAAGTAGATCGTGTCGACGGCGATGTCTTCGGCTTCACGCCGCAGGTGCGTGACCAGCGCGCGTACGTAGGCGTCCTTCACCGCGGCATCCATCAAGCCGCGATTGAAGTTGCAGTAGTGGCAGATCGCGCTGCAGAACGGGATGTGGATGTAGAGGCCGAGTGGCGCGGCCATGGTAGTCAGCGGCGTGTGCCGGCGCGTCCACCGGGCCACTTCAGCTCGGGCGCTGCCGTCGTCGGGGCACGCTCCTCGCGCAGCCGGGCCCGCATCGGCGCACTGGCCTTGAGCGGCAACCCCGGCGGCGCCTGCGGCTGCTTGCGGCGCTGTCGCCACAGGGCGCGGAGATCTTCTTCGCCACCGTTGCTCGGCAACTCACGATAGTCGGCGCCATCGAGGTCGATGAACTCGCACATCTCGTGGAGCCGTGAGCGCATGCGACGGCCGATTCGATAGAGCAACGACTCCGGCGGACCTTCGGGGTCGTCGACGTAGTTGGACGTGAACAGCGTGAGCCGCTTCTCGCTGTACCGCGTGTTGACGATCAGGTTGAGGGTTTCGTCCACCCACTCGGACGACTTCTCGGCGCCCAGATCGTCGAGCACCAGCACATCGGCCGTCATCACGGGACGCAGCACGTCGCGCTCGGATTCACGCAGCGACGGGTCGTACGTACTTCGCACGATCCGCAAGAGCTCGCGCGTGTCGTAGAACAGCCCGCGCGCGCCCTTGGTTTCGATGAGCGTGCGCAGCACCGCCACGGTGAGATGCGTCTTGCCGACACCTGGCGGTCCGATCAGGAACAGTCCGCGCTCGGTGACCGGATAGCGCTGCACGAGGCTGCGGGCCCAGGTCACGGCGTTCTCGAGCTTCTCGTTGCCGTAGGTGACGAAGCCGCCGAAATCGCAGTGCTGATAGCGACGGGGGATTCGTGAGTCGTGGCGCCGACGCGAGGCGGCGGTCGCGCGCCAGCAGTCGCACCGCGTCACCCGACGCTCGCCGTCGTGCTCGACCGCCTTCCAGCCCGTTCCGTTGCAGAGTGCGCAGACCGCGTCCAAGGGATCGGCATGATAGCGCGAAGGGCCGACGAGGGCAGCCGAACGCGCGGCGAAAGTTCCTACTCGTCCGGCGTCGACGATGCAGGCGGCGCCGCGGGGTCATCGCCGCGGACGAGCGGGCCACCACTCTTGACCATCGCGGTCGACAGTCGCTGCTCCCAATCGCCGAGGCCGCGCACCATCTCCTGCTTCACGTACGCCATGAACTCGTTGACTTCGTGCTGCATCTGCGCCATGCGTTCGCGCAGGTTCAACACGATCTCGACGCCGGCGAGGTTGACACCGAGTTCGCGCGTCAGCGTCAGGATCGTCTCGAGGCGCTCGAGGTCCTCATCCGAGTAGAGTCGCGTGTTGCCGTCGGTGCGCGACGGACGCAGGAGGCCTTCTCGTTCGTACAGCCGCAACGTCTGCGGATGGATGTTGTAGCGCTGCGCCACGGCGCTGATCATGTAGAGGGCCTTGCCTGGGCGTCGGGTCGCCATCATTCGGCCTTCGGCCGGGGCGCGTCGCGCTCCAGCACGGGAATGGTCATGGGTCGATCGTGCGCATGGCCGGGACCAGCAGCATGCGCCTCGGCATCGGCCGACGACGGCGACGGCTGCATGCCCCAGCGCGCACGGACGTCCTCGGGATGGAGTCGCGCGAACTCCTGCATCAGCACACGACCGCGCGCATCGATCACCGGCGGCAACACGAGCTGCACGTCGAGCACGAGATCACCACGCTGCCCCGTGCGTCGCGACGGCACGCCGCGCTCACGCAACCGCAGGCGCTGGCCGCTCTGCGTGCCCTGCGGCACTTTCACGGTGATGTCGCCATCGGGCGTCGGCACCACGAGGCGGGCCCCGAGTACCGCTTCGTGCACGGCCACCGGCAACACGAGATGCAGGTCCTGCCCCTGTCGGCTCCACCGCGCGTCGGGTGCGACGCGGATGCGCAGCCGCAGGTCCCCGGGCGGGCCGCCACGCTGTCCGACGTGTCC
>DATJTM010000708.1:0-9723 GCA_035503395.1 Luteitalea sp. | reverse complement strand
ACCGGAAGGACTGTCCGGTGTGCGTGTGTCGCCGCAGCTGTTCGGCCTGCTCGGTGCGTCGCCCTTGCACGGTCGACTCCTGACCGATGCCGAGACCGTCGACGGGCAGGACACGACCGTGGTCTTGTCGCACGGGCTGTGGCGCCGTCGCTTCGGCGCCGATCCGTCTGTCGTCGGGCGCACCATCCGCCTGTCGGACAGACCCGTCGTCGTCGTCGGAATCCTGCCCGCCACGTTCACGTTTCCGCAGCTGACGCACCACGCATTGGCGCGCACGGATGCGGCGGAGCCGGAGTACTTCCGGCCGCTGGCGTGGCCGGATCGCGTGAAGACGTCGTGGGGTGAGTTCGACAACTTCGTCGTCGTGCGCGCTGCGCGCAACTCGTCGCTCGAGGGCGTGCGTGACGAGCTGACCGTCCTCACACGCAGGGAGTTCGAACCGGCGCCGATTCACCCGTTCCCGATCATGGAACCGCTCGCGTCGGCGATCACCTCCGAGGCGAGGCGGCCGCTCTGGATGCTGCTTGGCGCCGTCGCCACGACGCTCCTGATCGCATGCGTCAACGTCGCCACATTGCTCGGCTCACGATGGCTCGGTCGGCAGCGCGAGATCGCGATCCGCTGCGCGCTCGGGGCCGGCCGCATGCGTCTGGTGTCCCTCGTGGCCGCGGAGAGCCTGCTGCTGGCCGGCGTCGGCGGCCTCATCGGAGCGGTGGCCGCGCGAATCGCTCTGGGCGCCATCATGGCGTGGGTGCCCGGCAACATCCCTCGCCTCGCAGACGTTCGCATCGACGTGGCCGCGCTCGCGTTCGCAGCGGCGCTGACGACGCTGTGCGCACTCGTGTGCACGGTCCTGCCGGCGTGGCACACGGTCAGCGCTGATCCGGATGACGCGCTGCGGGACGGCAGTCGCTCGGCCACCGACAGTCGTCGGGCCGGGATGGTGCGCAGCTGGCTGGTCGGCGCCGAGGTCGTGCTGACGACGATGCTGCTGGTGGTGTCGGGCCTGCTCCTCACCAGTTTCGTCAACGTCCTGCGCGTCGACCCCGGCTTCCGCACCTCGTCACTGCTGGCTGCCGACCTGCTGCTGCCCTCGGCGCGCTACGGCACGCCCGCAGCACGGGTGCAGTTCCACGACCGCCTGCTCGGCGACTTGCAGCAGGTGCCGGGTTTCGTGTCGGCTGGCACCACCGTGCGGGCGCCGCTCGACGGCAACGCGTCAGTCGACAGCATCATTGCGGTCGGCGACAGCCGGCCCGACGCAGAGCAACCCGTCAGCACACACGTACAGGTCAGCCACGGCTTCTTCGACGCCATCGGTGTACCGCTGTTGCACGGACGTCTGCCGGTGACGGCGGATCGCCAGCGTCGGGTCGCGGTCATCAGTGAGCGGACGGCGAGAGCGGTGTGGGGCGAGCCCGCCAGGGCGGTCGGGCGCAGCTATTCACGCGGCCGCCGCGACGTCACCTGGGAGGTCATCGGCGTCGTCGGCGACACGCGGCAGTGGGGCCTGGAGCAGGAAGTGGGCCTGGTCACCTACGTGCCGTATCGCGTCGGCGACGCGGACGCGCAGCTGTCGGTCGTCGTACGGACGGGTCCCAGCCTGCCGGTGGCGACCGCGTTCGCGCGCCTGCGTGACGTCGTCCGCGCCATCGACCCCGAGCTGCCCGTCCAGCGGCCGCGGACCATCGACGATGTCGTGGACGGCGCGCTCGCACCACGTCGGTTCCAGTTGACGCTCGTGGCCGCCTTCGCTGCGGGAGGCCTCCTGCTGGCCTGCATCGGCATCTACGGGGTCTCGGCCGCCTCGGTCGAGCGTCGCCATCACGAACTCGCCATCCGCCTCGCGCTGGGTGCCACGCCGCGAGCGGTGCAGCGGCTCGTCGTCCGTCAGGGCCTGACGCCTGTGGCCGCCGGGCTCGTCATCGGCCTCGGGCTCGGCGTCCTCGTGGCTCGCGGGCTCGCGTCGCTGTTCTTCGGCGTCACCTCGACCCCACCGCTGGTCTTCGCGGTCACGATCGGCGTCGTGCTCGTCGTGGCGCTGATCGCGTGCATCGGCCCCGCGTCGCGCGCGGCCCGAATCCGCCTGGCCGGTGCCCTGCGCGGCGTGTGACCTGGTCGGTCGTCAGCGAACGGGGGCCTGCGGCGCAGGCAACACCTCGGCGACGATGTCGACGCGTGCGACCCACTTGCCGAGCGGTACCGGCGAGACCATGACGAAACGTACCGGCGTCGTTCCGTCCAGGAGGCCGTTCGACGCCTGCAGCGCGCGCACGTCTGGCGTACCGGTCACGACCTCCAACACCTCGCCCTCCTTGCTCAGCAGCACTGCCGTCAGGGCGATCCCATCGCCCCGGACGGGAGTACCCGTACGCAAGCGGAGCGTGCCGCTCACCTCGTACGAATGCGTCGACGCTCGAGAGGGATCGACATCGATCTGGAAGTCGCGCGCTCGCTCCACGCACCCGCCGGTCGGCAGTGCAGCGCCCTGTGCCGATGCTTCGCCTTGCAGGTTGGCGGCGTCGGCCGCGACCTCGATGAGATAGGACGCAGGCGTCACCTCGAATTCGGACGAGTGACGCAGGCGAAATCTGAAAGGCAACAACGCGCCCGCGTTCACCGTCGACACGCGCGCTTCGTTCAGGATGCGCGGACCGAGAGGCGCGCCGTTGGCGTCCAGATACTGGAAGGAAGCGGTGACGTCCCCAACGCAGCCACCTCAATTCCGCAGCGCACCGACCATCATTCCCAGCGATGCGTTCTCGAAGCTGACCGACGCGTTCTGCAGCGGCACGAACACGGCGCCAGGAGGCGTCACCAAACGCCCTTTTGCTGGCGCCGCCAGCCAGTCGGGACTCTCGTGCCTGACAGCGACGTCTCGCTCGACGGCGTGGCCGTGGGTGGACGGCGCGAGCACGCGGCCCGTGGCCCGGCCCTGCGCGCACAGGGACTCGGACGCCGCACCTGCCAGCAGGGCTGACACAACAAGTGCGGCCCCGTGTGACTGTCGCATCAGTCGAAGGATAACCCCGCCGCCGGTGCCACGTTGGCGGCACGCCTCGACGGCAGTACGCTCGCGATCAGTCCGGCCAGGGTGGCGACGACGACCACGGCCGCCAGTGAGAGCCACGGAATCTGCATCCGCGCGTCCTCGAGGGCGGGCCTCAGAACGGCCATGTAGCCGACCCACGCGAAGGCCACGCCCATCACCGTGCCGAGTGCTGTGGCGACGATCGACAAGAGCATCGCCTCGAGCGCCAGCATGCGTCGCAGCTGGCCGCGCGTGAGGCCGAGGGCGCGCAGGAGCGCATGTTCGCGCGTCCGCTCGAGCACCGAGAGTCCCAGCGTGTTCGCGATGCCGATCAGCGCGATCACGACCGAGATGCCGAGCAGGGCAACCACTGACCACGTGAGCAGGCGCATCTGCTGTTCTTCGGTCGCACGGGCCTGCAGTTCGTCGTCCACCCGGGCCCCAACCGGGTCGGCCAGGTCGTCGATTGCATCGACGAGTGTGATCGCGTCTGCGTCCGGCGACGCCCGGATCCAGATCGCCTGCAGCGTGGGCGTGGTGGTGAGCGCCGCGAGCGTCTCCGCCGACACCATCCCGACCCGGCCCCAGCCACGGCCGACCACGACGCGCAGCGTCATCGTCCGCTCTCCGGCGTGCACCGTGACACTTGCACCTGGCTGGATGTTCGGGTTTCGGCGGAAAGCGCCTCTATCGAGAGCAATCACTCCAGGGGCGACGCGTGCGAACGCGCCGCCATCGCGAGCCACTTCCGCCGCAGCTGGCGCAACCAGCACGGGTACGACATCGTCGAGTCCCGAGACGCGGGCGGCCGTCCCTTCCACCGCGATGGCGTGTCCGACTCCTACCGTGCGCCGCACTTGATCCAGCAGGCCAGGAGGAAGCGAACCGGCGGTGGAGGTGATGGTGGCGTCCAGTGGATGCTGCCGGTGACGACGCTCGTCGACAGCGGTGCGGCTGGTGGCCAGGCCCGTGAGCATCGCGCTCGTCACGGTGACGCCGAGCAGCAAGGAGGACGTGGTCGTCGCGGTGCGCCGCGGGTTGCGCACGGCGTTGGTGATGGCGAGGCGACCAGCGCCCGTCAGCGGCGCACCGACGAGGCGCACCAGGCGCGGCACGATGACCGGACCGAGCAGCAGGATGCCACCGAAGACACCGGCACCGCCCGTCAACATCACCGGCATGCTGTGCAGCACCACTGACACGACGAGGAGCACGAGGCCGGCAACGAGGATACACAGCGCCAGGACGAATCGAATCCGCCCGCGAGACGTGGTCGGCTCGTCACCGACGTCCGGCCGCAGCGCGGCCAGCGGGCTCACGCGGAGCACGCGTCGAATCGGCAACCACGACGCCACCAGGGTGACGGCGAGGCCGACGACGAAGCCGGCCAGCAGCACGGCATACGGAAGCCCCGGCGTGCGAATGGGGACGCGCGGCACCAGCGTGTTTACCGTCGAGATGAGACCGTAGCCGAGGCTGCCTCCCACCAACACCCCGGCCACAGACGCAAGCGCGCCAACCGCCGCCGCTTCGGCCCGGACCGCATGCACGACCTGTTGGCGCGTTGCGCCGACGCAGCGCAGCAGGGCGAAGTCGCGCAGCCGCTGGGCGAGCAGGATGGACAGCGTGTTGGCAATCACGAGGACCGACACCGAGATGGCGACGCCGGCAAACAGCAACAGCATCAGCGCGAGCGTGTCCGTCCGGTTGTTGAGCAGTGCCACGCCGTTACGGACGTAGTTCTCAGGCACATAGAGCGCTGCCCCTGCCGGGACCGGGCCGGCGTCACCCCGCACCGCCACGCGGCTGACGTGGAACGTCGGCAAGTTCCGCCAATGCAGATACTGCGGCCACGTGACGTACACCGAGGCTTGCGCTACCGGCGAGGGCGCCAGCACGTGACCGACCACTCGCAAGTCGACCGCGGTTGGACCGTCGCCGACATGCAGCACGCTGCCAATCGTGACTTCATGCTCCTGCGCATCCCACAGGTGCATCACTGCCTCGCCCGGACGCTCCGGAAAGCGACCGGCCACGAGCTCCTGCCACCGCAACGCCTCCGACGCGGCGACCGGCCCGATGGTTGTTTCGCCGCGCCAGCCACCTGACTGTACGGCGACCGACACACGACCGAGCCCTGAGGCCCGGTCACCAAGACGCTCGACCATCGCCACGGCCGCCGTCGTGTCGAGATCGGTCTCCACCGGGTCACCGTCGACGATGTGATCGGCGTTGCGGAAAGGCGCGCCGAACGTCTCCATCAGCCCGCGACGAACCCCGGCCGAGAGCACGCCGATGACCACCAGGAACGCGACCGAGACGACGACCGCGATCGCGGCCGCCACGTAGCGCCGCGCGTGGGTCCGCAGCGAGGCGAGGAAGACCGTGCGCATCAGACGACTCGCCCGTCGCGCAGCGTGACGATGCGGTCGGCGTAAGCCGCCGCGTCGTGATCGTGCGTGACCATCACGACGGTCTGCCCGAACTCGCGCACGGCTCGCTGCAGGTGGTCGAGCACGTCCGCCGACGTCACGCTGTCCAGGTTGCCGGTCGGCTCATCCGCGAACAGGAGATCCGGTGTGGTGATCAGCGCCCGTGCGATCGCGACGCGCTGCTGCTGTCCGCCCGAGAGTTCGGCCGGACGATGCGAGAGCCGATGGCCCACGCCGAGGCTCTCGGCGACGACGCGGGCGCGCTCCTGCGTCGCACCGTCGATCCGTTCGCCGGCGAGTTCGAGCGGCAGCAGGATGTTCTGCAGCACGGTCAGCATCGGCAGCAGGTTGAACGACTGGAACACGAAGCCGATGTGCATGCGCCGGAAGATCGTCAGGGCATCGTCACTCAGCGTCCCGAGGTCCGTGCCGCCCACCACGACGCTGCCGCTGCTGGCCTGGTCGAGTCCCGCCAGGCAGTGCATAAAGGTCGACTTGCCGGATCCGCTCGGGCCCATGATGGCGGTGAAGCTGCCCCGGCGCAGGTCGAGATCGACACCGCGCAGGGCCTGCACCTGGGCGTCGCCACGTCCGTAGGTCTTGGTGAGATTTCGCGCGCTGGCCGCGATGGTGGTGTCGGTACGCGGGTGAGACTGCGTCGTCATCGCTGCATCCTTGGGTCGTGCGAGGGATCGGCAAACATCGACGGACATCCGCCGTCGAGCGCATCCCGGCGCAGCTCGAAGTGCCACGGTTCGTTGCGGTAGATCCGACAGAGGCCGTACTCGGCGCCGTGTCGCGCCAGCCAGGCCGTCGCCCGCGATGGCCCGACGTCCACGGCCTCGCCGCGCACGTGTGGAGACGTGTCCGCTGTGGCCACCCATCGCGCCGCTTCCTCTTCGGAAGCATGATGGGACACGGCGTCGAGATAGAGATGATCCTGGTACGCCGCCGAGCGCCAGCCGCTGTTCACGACGAGCACGACGCCATCACGGGCGGCGTCCCGTGCCGCGCGACGGAGCGCGTCGCGAAGGGGCGCGCTCAATCTCGCGACGCCGGATACCCGACCGTCGAATGGAGTGACACCATCGGTGATGGCGCCGTCGGCCGCGCCGAATGCAGAGGGGCTGGCAAAGGTCGCCCACGAGGCAACTCGACGGGGTCCCACTCGCGGCCGGCCGGCAGCCGCTCGCTTGTGGATACGCTGCGTCTTCTCGGTAGATGATGCCTTCGACCACGTTGCTGCAACTAATGCGTGGCCGGCCCGGGTGCCGCTGACGCTGGCCAGCAACGCCACGGTGACGATGGCGATCGCGGCGACGGCCGAACGGCAGGCGATGGCGTGGACGGGCACGTGGCCGGACATGTCACGAGTCTGAGCCGCACGGTGTTGCCAGCCCGTATGCGGATTTCGATATGCCGACGATACGTCCGGGCGCGTAACTTCGAGGGTGTATGCGGGTGCTGATCGTAGAGGACGAGCCGTACCTGGCCGAGGCCATCCGCGACGGGCTGCGGCTGGAGGCGATCGCCGCCGACATCGCCGGTGACGGCGAGACGGCGCTGGAGCTGCTCGCCGTCAACAGCTACGACATCGCCGTCCTCGATCGTGACGTCCCAGGCCCGAATGGCGACGAGATTGCCAGGCGCATCGTCGCCTCCGGCAGTGGACTGCCCATCCTCATGCTGACGGCCGCCGACCGTCTGGACGACAAGGCCTCCGGCTTCGAGCTCGGCGCCGACGACTACCTGACCAAACCGTTCGACCTGCGCGAGCTCGTGCTGCGACTCCGCGCGCTCGACCGTCGTCGCGGCCACAGCCGGCCACCGGTGCGCGAGATTGCGGGGCTGCGACTCGACCCGTTCCGTCGCGAGGTGTACCGTGACGGTCGTTACGTGGCCCTGACGCGGAAGCAGTTCGCCGTGCTCGAGGTGCTCGTCGCGGCGGAAGGTGGAGTCGTCAGTGCCGAGCATCTACTCGAACGGGCATGGGACGAGCACACGGATCCGCTGACCAATGCCGTCCGCATCACCGTGTCGGCGCTGCGCAAGCGTCTCGGCGAGCCCTGGATCATCGCCACCGTGGCCGGCGTCGGCTATCGCATCGAACCGGTAACGGGAGCCCGAGGCGACGCAGCTGATGACTAGGGCACCAGGCGTGAGCGTGCGGCTCAAGCTCACCCTCAGCTACGCCGGCTTCCTGATGCTGGCGGGAGCGATGACGCTGGCAGCGGTCTGGCTATCGCTGCGCTACAACCGGCCTGAGGGCGTCATCATCATCACCACCAGCGGTCGATTCGTGCCGAACGTGTTTCGCTCGTTCGTGCCGATGGCTGGCGCCGTCATGGCCTTCCTGCTGGTGTTCGGGCTTGCCGGTGGATGGGTTCTCGCGGGCCACATGCTGGCGCCGCTCGGCCCCATCACGGAAGCCACACGGACGGCCGCGCGGGGTTCGTTGTCGCATCGCATCCGGCTGCCGGGCCGGCGCGACGAATTCCGCGAACTGGCCGATGCCTTCGACGGCATGCTGGAGCGCCTCGACGCGCACGTCGCCGAACAGCGCCGCTTCGCGGCCAACGCCTCGCACGAGTTGCGCACCCCGCTCGCCATCACGCGCACGCTGCTCGAGGTGGCGCGCAGCGATCCCGCGCGCGACATCGACGCGCTGCTCGCGCGTCTGCACGACGTCAACACGCGGGCGATCGATCTCACCGAAGCGCTGCTCGTCCTGAGTCGGGCCGACCAGCGGGCCTTCACGCGCGAGAGCGTCGATCTGTCGCTGGCCGTCGAGGATGCGGTCGAGACGCTGCTGCCGCTCGCGGAGCGGCAGCGGACGGCGGTCGACGTCACCGGCGAGGTGGCACACGCCAATGGCTCACCGGCGCTGCTGCGGCAGCTGACGGCGAACCTGCTACACAACGCGATCGCGCACAACCTGCCCGAGGGCGGCAGGGTGTGGGTCACGACGGCGGTGCAGTCGGACACGGTGACGCTGTCGGTCGAGAACACGGGCGAGCCGCTCCCGTCGAAGGTGATGGCCACCCTCGTCGAGCCGTTCCAGCGCGGCACCGACCGGGTGCGGACCGATCATGCCGGCGTCGGCCTCGGCCTGGCGATCGTGAGGAGCATCACGCAGGCGCACGACGGCACGCTCGTGCTGACGCCGCGCCGCGACGGCGGGCTGCGTGTCGACGTCACGCTGCCGCGTTCGCACGGTCGGACGTAAGCGTCGAGCCCTCCCCTGGACGTAGGCGTCGAGCTTCAGCTCGACGCGGTCTCGAGCGGACTCTAGCTTCGTAGCCGTCCGACTTCCGCCTTCGCCATGGCTTCGACGGACAAGTCGTCGGACGGTTCCTCGGGTGACCTCCTTTGGACGTAGGCGTCGAGCTTCAGCTCGACGCGCGGCTCCGGCCATCCATTGACAGCGCTGACACCGGCATGCGAACTTCTCTCTCACATAGTTCGTCTATGCAAAGGGCCGCTGATGAAGCAAGCCAGATCGACAGGACGTAATGAACTGCTGCCGGGCACGCTAGAGATGCTCGTGCTGAAGACGCTCTCGATCGAGCCGATGCACGGCTACGGCATCGCGCAGCACATCCAGATGCTGTCGGCCGACGTGCTGACGATCGAAGAGGGATCGCTCTACCCCGCGCTGCAACGCATGCTCGTCAAGGGCTGGGTGTCGGCGGAGTGGAAGATCTCGGCCAACAACCGGCGAGCGCGCTTCTACACGCTGACGCCGGCCGGCCGCAAGCAGCTGGGTGTCGAGGCCTCGCGGTTCGCCGAGATGTTCGGCGCCATCACCCGCGTCATGAAAGCCACGTAGTGCGCTGGTTCCAGGAGAGTGCCGTGGGTTCCCTGCTCCGACGTCTGAGGTTCCTGTTCACGCGCGATCAATTCGATCGCGATCTCGACGACGAACTGCGCTTCCACGAAGAGATGAAGACGCAGGCGCTGGTCGAGAACGGCGGGCTGTCCCGCGCCGACGCCGCCGCAGCGGCACGCCGGCAGGTCGGCAACGGCGTCCGCCTCGGCGAGCAATCGCGCGACGCGTGGGTCTTCGCGGCAGCCGAGACGTTCGTCAAGGATGTACGCCTGGCGTTACGGCTGCTGCGACGCGAACCGGCGTTCACGTGCACCGCCCTGCTGACGCTGGCGCTCGGAATCGGACTCAACACCGCCATCTTCTCCGTGGCGTACGGCGTCCTCTGGCGTCCGCTGCCGTACCCAGAGCCAGACCGCCTCGTGCTGCTGTCG
>DATJTM010000707.1:0-6303 GCA_035503395.1 Luteitalea sp. | reverse complement strand
TGATCGCGACCTTCACCGAGTCGACACGACTCATCTGCCCGGCACCGACGCCGAGCGTGCGATCGGCCGAGGCGAACAGGATCGTGTTCGACTTGACGTGCGCGCACACGCGCCAGGCGAAGCGCAGCGCCTGCCACTCCTCCGCGGTCGGCTGCCGCACCGTCACCACCCGTAAGCCGTCGCTGTCGGCGCCCCACGGCGTGCGCGCCTCGATGACCTGGTCGCGCGCCTGCACGAGCGACGCGCCGAGGATCGACCGCCATTCGTAACTGGTCGCCGACGCCAGCGACGCGAAGTCGGCGGTCACGACCCGAAGGTTGGCCTTGCGTGACAACACGGCCAGCGCGTCGGCGTCCACCGACGGCGCGACGACGGCTTCGATGAAGGTCGTGACGATCGCCTCGGCGGTGGCCACGTCGAGCGTGCGGTTCAGGCCGATGATGCCGCCGAAGGCCGAGAGCGGATCGGCGTCGCGGGCGCGTACGTACGCGTCGGCCGCGTCGCTGCCGGTGGCCACGCCGCACGGGTTGGTGTGTTTGATGACGCTGGCGGCGGGCTCGGTGAACTCCAGGACGATGCGGGCCGCGGCATCGAGGTCGAGGAGGTTGGTGAAACTGAGTTCCTTGCCCTGGTGGATCGTCACCGCCCCGAAGCCATCGGCTCCGTCGGCATACCAGGCGGCCGGCTGGTGCGGGTTCTCGCCGTAGCGCAGCGTTCGAATGCGGCGGTGCGTGCGCGAGACGTTCGGCACGAACGCCTCACGGTCCGCGAGCGGCGTCCGAGCCGCCTGCTGATCGTCGACCGTCACGTGCGCGAGTTCGGCCGCGATCATCTGGTCGTACGCGCCGGTATGCGCGAAGGCCTTGCGAGCGAGATCGAAGCGCAGCGACTGCGACACGGGGCCCGACTGCAGGGCCTCCAGCACCCGCGGATAATCGTCGGGATCGACCAGGACCAGCACGTCGCGGTGATTCTTGGCGGCGGCGCGCACCATGCCCGGGCCCCCGATGTCGATCTGCTCGATCAGGCCGGCGACGTCGGTCGTCGGGTCAGCGGCCGCCTTCGCGAACGGGTAGAGATTCACCACGACCAGGTCGATCAGCGGGATGTCGTGCGCCGCGAGTGCCGCCAGGTGCTCGGGGCGATCACGCCGCGCCAGGATGCCGCCGTGCACGCGCGGATGCAGCGTTTTCACGCGGCCATCGAGCATCTCCGGGAAGCCGGTGACGTCGGCCACCTGCGTCACCGGGAGCCCATCGGCTTCCAAGGCCTTGGCGGTGCCTCCTGTCGAAAGTAATTGGTAACCAAGTGCCGATAGACCGCGCGCGAAATCCGCGAGACCGGTCTTGTCCGAGACGCTGATGAGGGCGAATGAGGGCATATCTTTGGAAAGTGGCAGTTTACCTAGCTTGACACTGCTGAGCCGGCGTCGTTATCCTTGCCGGCGCCGGACAACCCGTCGAGCGAAAGTTGCAGGTTTCCGGTGTAACCGTACGCCCGGGCCGTCGGCCGCGCGCGCGTACCTTCTGCCGGTCTGCACCGGCGGCGAAGCAAGGCAGGGTCAGCACCATGGAACGCATCACCGGCAAGGTCAAGTGGTTCAACAACGCCAAGGGCTACGGCTTCATCGAGCGTGAATCGGGAAGTGACGTGTTCGTGCACTTCTCGGCCATCCAGGGCGCCGGTTTCCGGACGCTCGAGGAGGGACAGCCCGTGGAGTTCGAGATCGTCGACGGACCGAAGGGTCCGCAGGCCGGGAACGTCACCAAGGCCAGCTAGGCTCGCCCGTTGTCCGTGGGCGGCGCTCCCGCCCACGGCTCTCCTTCATCCGTCGGCGGCATCCTCGTCGCCATCCTTGACCGCGCGGGCACTCAGGTTCACCTTGCCGTCGCGGCGCGTCACCCTGAACCACACCTGATCGCCCGGATGCCGCTCGTGCAGCGACCGCACCTGCTCGCGCACCAGCGTCGCGAACTTGTGGAACGGCACGACGTCCTGCCCGTCCTGCCGGCGGGCATCCATCACCGCGTCGTAGAGATCGTGCAAGCGTTCCGACTGACTCGCTGGATCGTCGAGCCGCGTCGCGTGCAGCACGTCGTCGCGCGGAGCGGCCGTCGCCGGTTCTGACGGCGCGCGCTGGAAGGGACTGGTGCGCCCCTCTTCGCGCGCCCGCACGTTGCGGTCCCACAGTTCGCAGAACGACGAGTACCGCGCCTGCAGCGACGAGAACTGGAAGCGTTGCGTGGGGTTCTCGAAGTCGGTCCGGTCGAATTTCTTGACGGCGCGATCGAGCGCGAGCCGGCTCTCGACGGGCGGTCGCGGCACACGACCCGAGAAGTACATCGTGTACTCGGCTTCGACCTTGCGCAGTTGCGTGGCCAGCGCCTGGAGATCGCGCTCGAACGAAGCCGAGTCACCCACGACGCTGACGCTCCTTGCCAGTGAGAGGTGCGCGCGTCAGCGCGGCAGCAGATACCAGGTGAGCGGCAGCCAGAGCTCCCGCGCGAACGGTACCGGGCGGTCGTCGATCAGCACGTCGCACGGTGAGTGACTGCTGGCAATCACGAAGAGCTCACGCAGGCGCTCGACGTCGGCCGGATGGAACCGGGCGCGAATGCGGAACTGATCGCCGCTGCCCACTTCGCGATATTCGGCCGACCCCTTCGCCAGGGTGACGGCGCGCTCGAAGTCGGGCCCCTCGAACCGCGGGAACACCAGCGTGAACGAAAACGGGATGTCCGCCTGGCCGTACAGCGCCGTGCGCAGGTCCGGATCCAGCGCCGCGAGTTCGTCGGTGGTCGGCTGCTCGGTGAGGTCGACGTACGGCCAGAAGTGCTCGTGTGGCTGGTAGTCGGGGAGCGCCGCGGCGTCGGAACTCGATGCTGGCGGCTTGGCGGAGCTGTCGGTCATGAACGCACGGGCCCGGACGGTCGGGGGCGACGCGTGACGCGCGTCGGCGCGGAGGCGTCCGCGTTGTCGAATGGTAGCATCGCCGCCATGTCGCGAGCGCGGGTCATCCCGGCCGTGGACGCGGTGCTGTCGCTGCCCGCGGTCCGGGACCTGGCGCTCCGCCACGGCCATCGCGCCGTCCGCGGAGCCCTCGAGCACGAACTGACGACGCTGCGGGCCGACCTGCTGGCGGGCCGCAGCGAGGCCGCCACACGGGAGGTGGCGGCGGTCCTGCTCACCGACCGGGTGTCGCGACGACTCGCCGACACCGCGTCCCCCACGCCGCGCCGCGTGCTCAATGCGACGGGGGTCGTCCTGCACACGAACCTGGGCCGCGCCCCGCTGGCCCATGCCGCGCTGGAAGCGATGCGCGAGGTGGCGACGGACTACTGTGACCTCGAGTTCTCGCGGGACACCGGTGGCCGCGGGTCGCGTCACACCCACCTCGACGAGGCCCTTCGGGAGGCCACCGGCGCCGACGGCGGCCTGGCCGCCAACAACACCGCGGCCGCGCTGACCGTCACGCTCGCCGCGCTCACCGCCGGCCGCGAGGTCCTTGTCAGCCGCGGTGAACTCGTCGAGATCGGTGGCGGCTTCCGGATGCCCGACATCATGCGGGGGTCGGGCGCGGTGCTGCGTGAGGTGGGCACCACGAACCGGACACGCGCGGCCGACTACGCCGCGGCGATCGGCGAGCGCACTGCAGCCATCCTGCGCGTCCACGCCTCGAACTTCCGTATGGAGGGCTTCACCGAACGGCCGGCCCTGGCCGACCTGGTGGCGCTGGGGAGGCGATTCGGCGTGCCGGTCATCGAAGACCAGGGCAGCGGCTGGCTCGGACTCGACCTGTTCGGGCCGGACGACTTTCCCGCGGCGACGCGGTCGATCCTCGCGGCCGAACCCGCCGTCCGCGACAGCATCCGCGCCGGGGTCGATCTCGTGGCGTTCAGCGGCGACAAGCTGCTCGGCGGACCGCAGGCCGGTCTGCTCGTCGGGCGCGCGGCACTGATCGCCCAGGTGCGGGCGCATCCGCTGATGCGCGCGGTCCGGGTCGACAAGCTGACGTACGCGGCACTGCACGCCACGCTGCGCGCCTTCACGGACGGCCGCGCCACACTCGACGTGCCGGTGATGCGGATGCTGGCGCTGTCGGCGTCGGCACTGCTGGCCCGGGCTGAGCGGCTCGCAGGGGCGCTGCACGCGACGGGCATCGCGGCGTCGCTGGTGGCTGGCATGTCGACGATCGGCGGTGGCAGCGTGCCGGGCAGTTCACTGCCGACGACGTTGATTGCGCTCCAGAGTGCCCTGCAGGCCGACGCCCTGCTCGCGCGATTACGGCGCGGCGCTGTCCCGCTCATCGCGCGCATCGCCGACGATCGCGTCGTGCTCGACCCGCGCACGCTACCAGCCGACAGTGATGGCCTGGTCGTACGGGCCGTCGCGGCCGCCGTCGCAGCGTGATGACGGGCCAAACGTATGTCTGATTTGGTAGGGACCGCTCGCTGAGCGGTCCGCGTCCGGACGGGCCGGCGGCCCGTCCCTACCGAGTTGCGTTCGCCGGGGCCTCAGAGAGGCGCTACCGTCGAAGTCCTTCGCGACGTCATGAGGCGAACGCTGCGGGCCCGTGGCTGACCGTCGAGCTGAAGTCGACGGCTACGGAGATTGGTCGGTGGAACCCGGTCCCCGGTACCCCGCACCCGGTTCCCGGTTCCGTTTCCCGGTTCCGTTTCCCGGTTCCCGTCTCCCGTCTCCCGTCTCCCGTCTCCCGGTTCCCGGTTCCCGTAAGACTCTACTTCCCGTACTGCGTGTCGACCCAGTCGCGGTAGGTGCCGCTCGTCACGTGCTGTACCCAGTCCTGGTGGTCGAGGTACCACTGGACGGTCTGCCGCATACCGCTCTCGAATGTGTAGGCCGGTTCCCAGGCGAGTTCGGTGCGGATCTTCGTCGGGTCGATCGCATAGCGGCGATCGTGTCCGGGCCGGTCTCGGACGAACGTGATCAGGTCCTTGTACCGGTTCTCCTTCGGCGCCAACTCGTCGAGGATGTCGCACAGCGTGTGGACCACCGAGATGTTCTGCCGCTCGCTGTTGCCGCCGACGTTGTAGGTCTCGCCGACGCGGCCGGCGTCGAGCACGCGCGCGATCGCCGAGCAGTGGTCCTCCACGAACAGCCAGTCGCGCACGTTGAGCCCGTCGCCGTAGATCGGCAGCGGCTTGCCGGCGAGCGCGTTGTGGATGATCAGTGGGATCAGCTTCTCGGGGAACTGGTAGGGACCGTAGTTGTTCGAGCAGTTGGTCGTCAGCACCGGCAGGCCGTACGTGTGGTGGTAGGCCCGCACGAGGTGATCGGAACCGGCCTTGGAAGCCGAATACGGGCTGTTGGGCGCGTACGGCGTGGTCTCGGAGAACGCCGGATCGTTGGCACCCAGCGAGCCATAGACCTCGTCGGTCGAGACGTGCAGGAAGCGGAACGACTTCTGCGCGGCCTCGTCGAGCGTGAGCCAATACGCCTTGACCTCGTCGATCAACGCGAACGAGCCGACCAGGTTGGTCTCGACGAACGCCGCAGGCCCGTGGATCGAGCGATCGACGTGGCTCTCGGCGGCGAAGTTGACGACCGCGACCGGCGCATGCGTGCGCAGGAGTTCGGCCACCACTGACCGATCGCCGATGTCGCCACGGACCAGCGTGTGGCGATCGCTGCCCGACAGCGACGCCAGGTTCTCGGGATTCCCGGCGTACGTCAGCTTGTCGAGATTGACGATCCGGCCGTCGCGATGCCCCAGCCAGTAGTGGACGAAGTTGGCGCCGATGAAGCCGGCGCCGCCAGTGACGAGGATGGTGGACATCGGAACCCAGTCGGCCGTCGGCTATCGGCCTTCGGCCTTCGAAAGACGTCGCGCCGGCTATCGGCCTGCGAAGGCCGACGGCCGAACGACGAAGGCCGTCAGAACAACCCTTGCACGCTCTGCACGGCGAGGTTGATGACGCGTGAGGGGACGACGCCGAGGTAGAAGATCGCCGCCGTCGCGAGCGCCAGGCCCGCCATCGCGGTGCGCGGCACGACCGGGGCGGGGTCGACTGCGACGTCCTCGGACATGTACATCAGCACCACGATGCGCAGGTAGAAGTACACCGAGATCACGCTGGTCAGCACGCCGATGATGGCCAGGGCGTAGTAGCCCTCCTGTACGGCTGCGGCGAAGACATACCACTTTGCGATGAAGCCGGCCGTCGGCGGCAGGCCGCCGAGCGAGAGCAGGAAGATCGTCATCAGGCTGGCGAGCACCGGACGGCGCTGCCACAGGCCGGCGAAATCGCGGACGTTGTCGTGCGGGTGATCTTCCGTGGAGAG
>DATJTM010000706.1:0-3037 GCA_035503395.1 Luteitalea sp. | reverse complement strand
GCCTGTCGCTGCCGAAGATGCGGCTGCGCGACAAGGCGATGCAGAAGAAGATCATCACCGCCGTCCGCGATGCCGCGGCCGACACCGCCAAAGCGCTCAAGCGAGGGTAGTCGGGCCGGGCTGGGACAGCCGGCCCTACCTGCTGTAGGTAGGGCCCGTTGTCCCAACGCGGCCCTGGCGACGCGAGCACAACGCCAGCGATCGAGACCAGCCCAGATCAATGCGTCAGCTTCCATTGACGCAGTTTCTCGACGCTGAACCCTGGCGCCTTGATCAGGTCCAGCAGCGCCCGCTCTTCCTCGCGCACGGCATCGCACGCCGCCGCGACGTCCGCCGCCACGTCGTCGGGCACCACCAGCAGGCCGTTCACATCGCCGTGCAGCAGCATGCCTGGCTCGATCGACAGGCCGTGTACCTCCACCGGCACGTTGACGTCGAGGATCACCGGCTGGCCGTGTGAGACCACGAAGCCGGGGCAGAAGTACTGGAAGTCGCCGAGCGCCTCCACCTCGCGCACGTCGCGCAATCCGCCGTCGGACACGCAGCCCACCGCGCCGAGCGCCTTGGCGGTCGTCGCCATGATCTCGCCCATGTGACAGCCCTTGCGCGGGTCGGGACCGACGTCCTTGATCACCAGGACCGCCGGCTTCGGTGCCGCTTCGAGCGCCGCCCAGAGCCCGATCAGTCCCGCCCCGTCCGGACGCCCTTCCGTCGTGCTGTCAGCGGTGCACGTCACGGCGTATCCGAGCGTTGTCCCCAGCTGCGGGAACGCACACCGGAGGTCGCGATCGGCGTAGCCGTCGATGCGGCGACGGACGCGGAAGCGCTCGATGGCGTTGGCCACCGTCGGACTGTCGATGGCGGCGAGGGCCGCCAATTGGTCGGGGGTGAGAGTGGGCATGGCGGATGGTACGCGCGGGTGGCCGGGCGACACCCGTTGGCGGCGTCGATTTCGAGGCGTCCGTGCGTGATGGGTGGCATTTATAAAACACATGGTGTAGAAAATGGAACGTCTTTCAAAATGGCATCTCTGCGCTCCCTCCCGGAGGCTTCGTCCATGTTCGCCCCCGTCCGCACCTCCATTGCCCTCGTTGCATGGATGTGGGGGCTTGCGGCTTCTGTGCACGCACAGGGCCCGGCTCCCGCACTCGACCTGACCACCTCCACCATCGTCGTGGCCGCCGATGCCACGCCCCGCGAGCGCGCGGCCGCGACGATGCTTCTCGAAGAAGTCCAGCGGCGATCGCTCGCGCGCTGGACGATCGCCGACAAGGCCGGCAGCGGTCCGGTCGTCCACGTCGGCCGCCTCGCGTCGCTGCGCAAGGGCGCGTTGGGGTCGCGCCTTCAGGGCGCCGCACCCGGCGCCGAGGGCTACCGGCTCACGTCCTCGACCAGCGGCGTTGTCGTTGCGGGCGCCGATGAACGCGGCGTGCTGTTCGGCGTCGGTCGCCTGCTGCGGGCGCTCGACATCGCGCACGAACGCGTCACGCTCGCCGCGCCGCTCGACCTGACCGAGACGCCGGTCGTCGCGCTGCGCGGCCATCAGCTCGGATACCGCCCCAAGACCAATGCCTACGATGCGTGGGACGAGCGGCAGTGGGAGCAGTACATCCGCGACCTCGCCATCTTCGGCACCAACGCCATCGAACTGATTCCGCCGCGCTCCGACGATGCGGCCGACAGCCCGCATTTCCCTCGTCCGCAGATGGAGATGATGGTCGAGATGTCGCGCATCGCCGACAAGTACGGGCTCGACGTGTGGGCCTGGTACCCGGCGCTCGACGAGGACTACACGAGCGAGGCGAACGTCGCCAAGGCGGTCGCCGAGTGGGAAGGCGTGCTGAAGCAATTGCCGCGGCTCGACGCGGTGTTCGTGCCGGGCGGCGATCCGGGCCACACCGAACCGACCGCGATGTTCAACCTGCTCGACAAGCAGACGGCGAACCTGCGCAAGTTCCATCCCAAGGTGACGATGTGGCTGTCGCCACAAGGCTTCACGGCCCAATGGATGGAGACCTTCTACAGCCTGATGGCCAGGCAACCGGCCTGGCTCACCGGCATCGTCATCGGCCCGCAGAACCGCGATTCGCTCGCCACCGTCCGCAAGCGCATCCCTCCGCAGTACAAGCTTCGCCGCTACCCCGACATCACGCACACCATCCGCGCCGAGTTCCCGGTGCCGCTGTGGGACGCGGCCTACGCGCGGACCCTCGAGCGCGAGCCGATCAACCCGCGCCCGATGGATCAGGCGGCGGTGTTCCAGCGCTGGCTGTCGGTGTCGCCAGACTTCCTGACGTACTCGGAGGGCGCCAACGACGACGTCAACAAGATGGTGTGGAGCGCCCTCGGCTGGAATCCGAAGGCCGACATGCGCGAAGTGCTGCGCCAGTACGCGCGGGTGTTCGTCGGCCCGGCCTACACCGACGCACTGGCCGACGGCCTGCTCGGTCTCGAGGAGAACTGGCGCGGCCCATTGGCCGGCAACGTCGGCGTCGAGCGGACGCTGACGGCGTTCCAGACGATGGAGCGCAACGCGGCGCCGCGTGATCTGCTCAACTGGCGTCTGCAGCAGCCCCTGTATCGCGCCTACTACGACGCCTTCGTGCGTCGGCGGCTCCTGCAGGAACAGTCGGCGCAGACGCAGGCGATGGCGGCACTGAGCAACGCGGCCGGTGTCGGATCGCTGGCAGCGATGGCCGACGCGGAGCGTGCGCTGGCCGTTGGCAACGCCCCGGTGGCCGGTGAGCTGCGGACGCGCGTCTTCCAGCTCGCCGAGGCGCTCTACCAGAGCGTGCGGATGCAGCTGTCGGTGCCGCTGTACCGCGCCATCGGGATGGGCCGCGGCGCCAATCTCGACATGATCGACGTGCCGCTCAACGACCGCGTGTGGATCGGCGAGCAGTTCGCTGCGGTGCGCGCCCTGCCGACCGAGCGTGAGCGCATCGTCGCCCTCGACCGCATCGCCCGCTGGACCGACCCGGGACCGGGTGGGTTCTACGACGATCTCGGTGTGGCTGGACTTCAGCCGCACCTGGTC
>DATJTM010000705.1:0-6147 GCA_035503395.1 Luteitalea sp. | reverse complement strand
TCGGGGTGCGCATGTCCCGTCGAATTCACCGCGATGCCGGCCGCGCAGTCGAGGAAGACGTTGCCGTCGACGTCCTCGACCATGGCCCCTTCGCCACGGGCGATCACGAACGGATAGCCGCGGGTGTAGGACGGCGACACCACCACCCCATCACGCTCGATGATCGCTCGCGCGTTGGGACCGGGCAGCGTGGTCCGGAACGTGGGCGCCTGGGGCAGGCTGCTCATTTCCGCTTCCAGATCGTGCCACCGGGCCCGTCCTCGAGCACCACCCCGCGCGCGTCGAGCTCGGCCCGGATGCGATCGGCCTCCGCGAAGTTGCGCATGCGCCTGGCCTCGACCCGCGCCGCGATCAGCGCGTCGAGTTCGGCCTGCGGAATCGGCGGCGCCGCATCTTCCTGGCGCCGCAGGGCCAGCACGCCGAGCACGCGATCGCACTCGTCGAAGAACCCCAGCGTCGCGTCGGCCTGGGCGCGCGTCAGCGACCCGGCGTCGATCGCCGCATTGGCTTCGCGCAGCAGCTCGAACACCGCGCCGAGGGCGCCGGGCACGTTGACGTCGGCCTCGAGCTTCTCGCGGAAGTCGCCGCGGGCGGTATCGAGTCGCGCCTCCCACCCGTCGGTGCCGGTGCCGGTGGCGACGCGTTCGAGCCTGCCTGCGCAATCCGTGAGGCGCTTGACCGCTTCCTCGGCCTGCTGCAGCGTCGCCCACGAGAAGCGCAACTGCTTGCGGTAGTGCACCGAGATCAACAGGTACCGCAGCGCTGACGCACGATAGCCCTGGTCGAGGATGTCGCGAATCGTGAAGACGTTGCCCAGCGACTTGGACATCTTCTCGCCGTCGTCCATCAACAGATGCTCGACGTGGTACCAGAAGCGCGAGAACTGCGCGCCGGTGGCGCCTTCGGCCTGGGCGATCTCGTTCTCGTGGTGCGGGAAGATCAGGTCGACGCCACCGCAGTGGATGTCGATCGGAGCCGGCCCGAGCAGGCGCAGGGCCATCGCCGAGCACTCGATGTGCCAGCCGGGACGGCCGGGGCCGACGCCGCAGTCCCACGTCGGCTCGTCAGGCTTGGTCGCCTTCCAGAGCACGAAGTCGCGGGCGTCTTCCTTCTCGTACTTGTCGCTGTCGACGCGGGCGCCGCTGCGGATGCCGGCGTGATCGAGGTGCGCGAGCTGACCGTACTGCGGCAGGGTGGCGATCTTGAAGTAGATCGAGCCGTCGCTGCGGTAGGTGTGGCCGTTGGTCTCGAGCGCGGCGATCATGTCGGCCATCGCCTGCAGGTTCTCGGGATCGGTGGCCCGCGGCGTGTCCTCCGGCGCCTCGAGTCCGAGCGACGCCGCATCCTCGCGGAACGCGTCGATGAAACGCGTCGTGTACTCGCGGAGCGGTACGCCGGCCTTCTGCGCTTCGCTGATCGTCTTGTCGTCCACGTCGGTGAAATTGGTGACGTGGTGCACGGTGAAGCCAGCGACGTGCCGGAGCGTGCGGCGCAACAGGTCGACGGCCAGGAACGTCCGGAAATTGCCGATGTGCCCGCGGGCGTAGACGGTCAACCCGCACGCATACATCCGCACCGTCCCGTCGTGGGCGGGCGCGAAATCTTCTTCCTGGCGGGTCAGCGTGTTGTAGAGACGCATGCGGTCAGCACACTCACAAAGAGAGAAAAGGCCGGGAACCGGGGACCGGAGGAACGGGAACCGGGGACCGGGTTCAGGGTTCAGGGTTCAGGGTTCAGGTTCCGGGTAGGCAATTGGCATCAGGGCCATCCGCAGTCGCCGTCAGCAATTGGCGTCGGCCGCCGGTGCGGTGGCCACGGCCCCCATCTCGCCCCGAACCGTCGGTCAGCGGAATCGGCTCCCAGGACCGCCTGGACTGCACCTGGCACTCAGTACCTGGCACTCAGTACCCGGTACCCAGTACCCGGTACCCGGCGCCCGATGTCGACCTTCTAGGAGCAGGGACAGGAGACGCGACAGTGGACCTGCGTGCCGTCGACGTCGCACGTCAGGTCCACCCCGTCGGCCGCCGTGACGGTCGGCGCGACGACGGCGCCCTCGGGCGACGCCCAGCGCAGGTCGCCCTGCAGGAGGTCGGCGGTGCGATCGAAGGTCAGCGCGACGTCCCCGGTCACGGCTTCGGGATGTGCCTCGACCCAGCCCATCACGGCCTGCATCGTGGTGACGAAGGGCGCGGCCCGCTCGGCATCGCCGGCCAGCGCGCCAACCCGTCCGACCAGGGCCCCGAGCGCCTCGGCGATCTGCCCGTCGGGCGTGTAGGTCACCGACAGCGGCAGGACCGACGCCTCTTCCTGAAGCTCTGTCATACGCGGCGATTCTATAGTGAAAAGCGCTCGAAGACCGACCGCGCCTGGGTGACGTCGAGGCCGATCTGGGCGACCAGCGCCTCGACGCCGGCGAAGGCCTGTTCGCCGCGCAACCGCTGCACGAACGCCAGTCGCACGCGGGTGCCGTAGAGGTCCGGCTGGACGTCCAGCAGGTGCGTCTCGACACTCACCCGCCCCTCGGCCTCGAACGTCGGCCGCACACCGATGTTGGTCACCGCCGCGTGGATCCGGTCGTCGACGGTCAGCGTGGTGGCGTAGACCCCGTGCGGCGGCAGCAGTTCGTTGTCGGTGTCGATGTTGGCCGTCGGGAAGCCAATCTGGCGCCCACGCGCGGCGCCGGGCACGACCGTGCCGTCGATGAAGTAGTGGTGGCCCAGCAGCGCGCCCGCCTCGTCGACGCGGCCTTCGGCAATCAGCCGGCGCACGCGCGTGCTGCTCACCACGAAGTCCTTGTAGCGAACCGGATCGATCTTCTCGGCGCGGAAGCCGTACAGCTGACCGAGGTCCCGCAACAACGAGAAGTTGCCCGTCCGATCGCGCCCGAACAGGAAATTCCCACCCACCCAGACCTCGGCCGCCCCGAGCCACTCGACGAGCACGCGCCGGACGAATGTGTCCGGGTCCAGGCGCGACAGCTCATGGTCGAACCGGACCAGGGCCACGCCCTCCATGCCCGCGCGCGCCAGGGCTTCGATCCGCTGCGGCGTCGTCATCAGCAGCGATGGCGCCTTGTCCGGCCGCAGCACACGCGGCGGATGCGGATCGAAGGTCATCACCAGCGGCGTGCCGTGACGCTCTCGCGCCTGGCGCACGACCCGGTCGAGGATTTTCTGATGGCCGCGATGCAGGCCGTCGAAGTTGCCGAGGGCCACCACAGGGTAGGGCCAGCGGCCGGGCTTGGGAGGATCGTCGGGGTAGCGGAGCACCTCGACGCGAAGACGCGTGCCGTGTCGGACGTCGGTCATGAGGACGCGGCGGCAGGCAGGCTCACCGACAGGCCATCATACGCCAGCGCCATACCCTCTGGCAGGCGCGCGTTGGTTGTCGCATGGCCGAGGTCGTGACACATGTGCGTGAAGTACGTCTGCCGTGCGCCGACGCGCCCGGCCACCTCCATGGCCTCGGGCAGCGACAGATGCGTGGGGTGCGGACGGTCGCGCAAGGCCCCGATCACGAGAACCTCCACCCCGTCCAGCAGCGGCCACGTCTCGTCGGGGACGCGGCTGCAGTCCGTGAGGTAGGCGAAGTCGCCGATGCGGTAGCCGAAGATCGTCCGTCGCCCGTGCAGGATTGGAATGGGCGTCCAGCGCGTGCCCGCGACCTGAAACGGGCCGTCGATCACCGACGACACCAGGCGCGGCACGCCGCCCCCCATCTCCGGCGGGGAACTGAACGCGTAGTCGAAGATCCGATGGATGTCGTCGATGGTGTGCGCGTCGCCATGGATGCCCATGGTGCCGCCGCCGCGCAGGGCGATGAAGCGGCGCAGTTCGTCGAGGCCGAAGATGTGATCGGCGTGGCTGTGCGTGTACACCACGGCGTCGACGCGCGTCAGCCCCCACGTGAGCGCCTGGCTCCGCAGGTCCGGCGTCGTATCCACCAACACCTGTGTCCCATCGTCCTGCGTCACGACGATGGAGGCGCGGAAGCGCTTGTCGTGAGGGTCGGTCGACCGGCAGACCGCGCAGGTGCAGCCGATCATCGGGATGCCCTGCGACGTCCCTGTGCCGAGGAACGTGACCTGCACGCTAGGGAGTGACGATGCGGGAACCGCCCTTGCGGGTGGCTTCCACATACTTCATGCGGAGTTCGTAGAGGGCGCCATCCAGGAAGCGCTCCTCGTCGTCACTCAGGTTGCCCCGGGTTTTCTCCTGCAACATCGTCAGCACGTCGATGGCGTGCCCGGCCGAGGTGAGGTTGACCGCCGTCAGGCCGGTCATCGGGTCCTTTTGGTCGCCGAGGTACACGGCCGCGGCCATCACGAGCCCCGAGATGTAGCCCAGAAACGTCAGCGAAGCGTCGGTCGGCTCGGTCATTCCCGGATGCTAGCATACGGGTCACGACGCCCATGTCCTCCCCGCGCGCCGGCATCGCCTTCGAGAAACTCGTGGAAATCATGGCTCGTTTGCGGGGTCCGGACGGCTGTCCGTGGGACCGCGAACAGTCGTTGCGCAGCCTCGCGCGCTACGTGCTCGAAGAGGCCGCCGAGGTCGTCGACGCGATCGAGCGAGGCGACGCCGTCGGACTGCGCGAAGAAGTCGGCGACCTCATCTTCGAGGGCGTGTTCCTGGCCCAGGTGAGCCACGACGAGGGTGGCTTCGACGTCGCTGATGCGCTCGACACGGTGTGCGAGAAGCTGGTGCGGCGCCACCCGCACATCTTTGCCGCCGACGCCCGGCTCACGCCCGACGAAGTGAAAGCGCAGTGGGACGACATCAAGGCGCAGGAGAAGGCCGACGCGGGTCGGGCGCCACAGCGCCTGCTCGACGGCATTCCGCTCGCCGAACCGGCGCTGGCACGGGCGCGGACCATCAACAGCCGCGTGGCCAAGGTCGGTTTCGATTGGCCGACGATCGACCTCGTGCTCGACAAGCTCGACGAAGAGACCCGCGAGGTGCACGCCGCCATCGCCGACGGCGATCGCGATGCGATTGAAGACGAAATCGGTGATCTCCTGTTCGTGGTAGCCAACCTCGCCCGCAAGCTCGACGTCGATGCCGAGACGGCCCTGCGCCGCGCCAACCTGAAGTTCACCCGGCGCTTCGAGGGCGTGGAAGCGCAACTCGCGAACGACGGTCTGACGCTCGATCAGGCGTCGCTCGACCAGATGGAAGCGGCATGGCAGGCGACCAAGCGAGCCGAGTCGTCCTCGTCGTGACGCCCCAGGACAGCCCGCTCGCCGTCCGGACGAGCAGCGTGCGTCCGTTCGTCGCGAGCTGAGTCGCGCCGACTTCGTCGGTGCGCAGCAGCGGGATCCCCGCCTTACCCAGGCGCGACACGACTGCCGCCGCTGGGTGACCGAACCGATTGCCGCGCCCCATCGATCCGATCGCGAGCACCGGCGTCAGCGCCTCCACCAACCGCTCCCCCGTCGACGTCGCGCTGCCATGATGCGCCAGCCGCAGCACGGTCAGCGGCGCGGCCGCGATGCGCTCGGCCCAGATCGCCTCCTCGGCGCTGCCGGCGTCGCCCGGCAGCAACACACCGACGTCGCCGAAGCGAATCCACAGCGCCACCGAGTCCTCGTTGCGTACGCGACGACGCTCCCAGTCCGGGTGATCCGGATGCAGCACACGCACGTGGACCGGTCCGTCGGCGAACGTCTCCCCGGTTCTCAGCCGTCGCGCCGATGCGCCGACATCGCTAGCGACGGCAGTCACACGCAGTGACGTCGGCTCACCAGGAACATCGATCCCCGTGAGCACTTCGCGTGGCGTGAAGCGCTCGATCACGGCAGGCATCCCCGCCGCGTGGTCGGGGTGCGCATGCGTCACCACCACCCGCGACAGCTGGCGATGCCCCAACGCCCACAACGCCCTCGTCGTCACGCGCGCGCCGACGTCGAACGCCTCACCCACTGATCCGCCCGCGTCGACCAGCCATGACTTCCCGCTCGGAAAGCGCAGGACCGTGGCGTCGCCCTGACCGACGTCGAGCATCGTGATGAGCAACCACGGCTCTTGCGGCCACGTCGCATGCTGCCACTCGGCAGCCACCGGCCACGTCCACGGCGCCGGCGCGCTGCGCTCGCGGCCTCCCGCGACAATCAGCAGCAACGCGATCACCGCGCCGCCTGCGGTC
>DATJTM010000704.1:0-9498 GCA_035503395.1 Luteitalea sp. | reverse complement strand
GCCGTTCCACCAGAGACAGCCGGAGATGATCGTGTCCTCGATCAGGACGTCTTCGGGTGACGACATATCGATGCAGTCGCGCCCACTGCGCCTGACCTCGCTGCTCCGCAGGGTGAGCCGGTCGCCACTACTCGCGATCCGGACCGCGTCGGTCGGTGCGTAGTTGGCGTCGAAGACGATGCCGTCGACCGTGATGTCTGCGTGTCCCACCGACAGGACCTGAGCGGCGCGGCTGACCAGCACGCTCCGGGCGCCGTCGCGCGCCTTGAGGGTGATCGGCAGGCCCTGCGCTCCGGCGCGCACGGTCTGAAGAGACTCCGCGTACGTGCCCCTGGCAATGAGAATCGTATCCCCGGGCTGTGCGGCCTTCAGGCCATCCTGGATGCGTCCGAAGGGATCCGCCGCCGTGCCCGTCCCGCCGCCGCCGGGAGCCACATGCCAGGTCTGCTGGGCCTGCGCCATTGCTGCACCCAGGAACAGAATGCCCAGCGTCAGGGCGCCAGACACACCCCACCTACCGCGATGGCGTGCATCGCCGAACCGTGTCGTACCCACGTTGATCCTTGCTGTCGGCAGGCGGACGAGCCGACGTCGTCAGCGCGAAGAGCGCGCGCCGGGCATGACCGGTTCAAGACGTTTGCCAAGGCGCGTGAGCAGACCTGCCGGACCGCGCCATCGCTGGGCGACGGTCAGTGTCGACGAGCCGTCACGGTGACGATGTAACTCTGTCGCGGTGACGACCGGAGAGCGGTCTGCACCGCCAGACGCGCCCACCTTTCGGTAGGGAGGCGCGGCCGCGTCCGAGGGGACGTCGCGGCGGTGCAGATCAACGTATCCTAGGCCGCCGATGCGACCACGCGCTCAGCAGACGCTCGATGCCGAACTGCTGCTGCGCGCCTACGCACTCGGCTGGTTTCCGATGGGGTCCGGGCGCCGCGGCCGTATCGAGTGGTTCTCGCCGGACCCGCGTGGGATCCTGCCGCTCGAGACCTTCCACGCGCCGTCCCGCCTCCGCCGCGTCGTCCGTCAGTCGCGGTTCGACGTTCGGTGGGATACGGCCTTCGAGCCGGTCATGCGGGCCTGCGCCGAGCGGGACGAAACCTGGATTACCGACGACATCGTGGCCAGTTATGTCGCGCTGCATCGCCTCGGGCACGCCCACAGCGTGGAGACGTGGCAGGACGAGACGCTGGTGGGTGGGTTGTACGGGGTCTCGATCGGCGGGGCGTTTTTCGGAGAATCGATGTTCCACTCCGCGACGGATGCCTCCAAGGTCGCGCTCGTCGCCCTCGTCGAACGGCTGCGCGTCCGCGGCTACGCGCTGCTCGACACGCAGTGGGTCACACCACATCTCGCGCAGTTCGGCGGACTCGAGATCCCACGGGCCGACTATCTGGAGCGGCTGGCGGTGGCGTTGCCGCTCGACTGCCGTTTCGACGATTGAAGGTCAGCGCTTGGTAAACTGAGTTCCTAACCGGATGACACGCGACCCGGACTCGGTGTTCGAGCAGATTTCCCGGGCGGTCGCCGACGGCGAACCCGTCGACTGGGCCGCCCTGAGCGAGGGGGCCGACCCCGAGACGCGCAAGTTGATCGAGCAGCTGCGCGTCCTGTCGAACGTGGCGCGCCTCCATCGCGACACGCTGCCCGACCCCGGCGCGCCCGTCCCGCCGCCCCCACCGCCGATGGCACCTGGCGACGTCTGGGGCCACCTGACATTGCGTGGGGAACTCGGTCGGGGCGCCCGCGGTCACGTGTATCGCGCCTGGGATCCGCAACTCGATCGCGAAGTCGCCCTCAAGCTGACCAGCGATACCGACGACGATCGGCTCGGCAAGGACGTGATCAGCGAGGCCCGGTTGTTGGCCCGCGTCCGGCACCCGCACGTGGCCACCATCTTCGGCGCGGAGCGCCGGCAGGGACTCGTCGGCCTGTGGATGGAACTGGTCGAGGGCGAAACGCTCGAAGCCACGCTCATGCGGGTGGGTCGCTTCAACTCCCGCGAGGCGGCGCTGATCGGGCTGGACGTCTGCTCGGCGCTCGCGGCGGTCCATGCCGCCGGCCTGCTGCATCGCGACATCAAGGCGCAGAACGTGATGCGCGATCGCAACGGCCGGCTGGTGCTGATGGACTTCGGCACCGGGCGCGACGCGGTGCCGAGCGCCGGCGCCTTCACCCACGACGAGGTCGGCACGCCGCTCTACATGGCGCCGGAGCTGTTCATGGGCGGCAAGGCCAGCGTCGAGAGCGACATCTACAGCGTCGGCGTGCTGCTGTACCGCCTCGTGACGGGTTCGGTGCCGATCGAGGCCCACTCGCCCTCGTCACTCAAAGCCGCGCACATGGCCCGCACGCGCAAGCCCCTGAGCGACGTGCGCAGCGATCTGCCCCTGGCCTTCACGCGTGTCGTCGAGCGCGCGCTCTCGCCGGATCCGGCCGACCGTTATCCGAGCGCCGGTGCCTTCGGGATGGCGTTGTCGAGCGTGCTGGTGCCGATGGAGCCGGGCCGGCGCAGCCGGTTCCGCTGGCCCTGGGCGCTCGCCGCCGGCGTGCTGCTGGGCGGCGGCGTCGCGGCGGCGACGGCGTACGCGTGGGCGGGGTACACGAAGCCCGTGCCTCCAGCCGAGGTGCGCTTCTCGCTGACGCCCGCCAGTGCGCTCGACGAGGTGGAGACGGTAGCGCTCTCGCCGGACGGGACGCGCGTGGCGTACACGTCGGCCGGGCGGCTGCACCTGCGGCGGATGAACGACGTGGCCAGCGTCGAGTTCGATCAGACGCAGGGCGCCCACGATCCGTTCTGGTCGCCGGACGGGCAGTGGATCGCGTTCTTCAAGGGCGTGTCGGTGTGGAAGGTGCACGTCGCGGGAGGCGACCCGCAACTCGTCGCACCTGCCCGGCGTCCGTCGGGCGGCTCGTGGTCGGCCGACGGCCTGCTGCTGTATTCAGTCGAACTCGGGACGTCGCTGGTGACCGTGCCTGCCAGCGGCGGGACCCCGCGCGTCGTGCGCGCCCAGCGCCCCGGCGTGCGCACGTCGCTGTGGTGGCCCCTGTTCGTCGGCGACGGCAAGTCGTTCGTGTATTCGGCGCAGAGTGGCCGCACCGGCCGGCGCATGCTGTACATCGCCCGCATCGGCGATGGTGTGCTGGCGGTCGATCGGGAACTCCTCGAGAACGACTCCAACCCACTGGTCTCGGGCGACCGCCTGTTCTTCACCAGCGCCGGTCAGCTGCACGGGCAGCGACTCGACGTGGCCAACGGACGGCTCTTCGGCGACGTGGTGCATGTCGCCGACGGCATCCGCGTCGATCCGTACGGCCTTGGCGCTGCCGAAGTCTCGGTGTCGGCGCCACCGCGGGTCGGTGGCCGCGGCGCGACGCGCGGGACAGTGGCGTTCGTCGGCAACGCGCCGGCGCCGCGCACGATGCGCCTGATCGACGCCACGGGTCGATCGCTGCAGGAGTTCGGCGCCGGTGACACGCGTGATATGCGGCTGTCGCCCGACGGCCGGCAAGTGGCGTACGAACAGATCGACCCGGAGACGTTCACGCGCGACATCTGGGTGCTCGATCTCGCGCGGCAATCGCGTGTGCGCCTGACCTACCACGAGGCCGAAGACATCACGCCGATGTGGTCGCCCGACGGCAGCAAGGTGTACTTCCTGTCGCGGCGGAACATGCGGTACACGCTGTTTGCGACCGGCGCGCAGGGCGGGCAGCGCGAGCAGGGCCTCTTCACGTTCGACGGGCCGGTGGTGCCGCAGGACGTCACGCCGGACGGGCGATCACTCGTCTACCAGCAACTCGATCAGCAGGGCGGCTGGGACATCTATCTCCGTCCACTCGACGGGAGTGCGCCGACGCCGCTGATTCAGTCGTCGCAGAACGACCAGGACCCGGCGATTTCGCCGGACGGCCGTCATCTCGCGTATTCGTCGCCGGAGTCCGGTGGCCGCCAGATCTGGGTGATGCCGATTCCGGCCGACGGCCGGCGCTGGAAGGTGTCCTCGGACTACGGCCGCGAGCCGTCGTGGAGCCCCGACGGGCGGACGATCTTCTACCACGGCCTCAACAAGACGTTGATGCAGGTGAAGCTCGAGTGGCAAGGAGCGGGGCAGAAGCCCGTGGTCGGCCCACCGAGTGCGCTGTTCGTGATCCCGTTCCGCGGGTACGACCTGCGCTACCACTACAACGTGTTACCCGACCTCAAGCGTTTCCTCGTCGCCACCCCGGCGTCGTCGACGCCGTCGCACACGGCCACCGTGATTCTGAACGCCAACATGCCGTGATTCGTCGCACGTCGCGCGCTCAGTGACGTCGCAGGCAGGTAGGGCCGGCGCGTCCGCCACGTCGCATCTCGGTAGGGCCGGCTCGCCGGGCCGGCCGTATCGGACGCGCCGGCGGCGCGTCCCTACCGAATGGCATGCAGAGAATCACCGTGGCACCGTCCGACATTTGTCCGCCGTAGCCTTTGGCGAAGGTGGAAGTCGGACGGCTACGTCTGCTGTGATGTCTGGTCCCGCAACCTGTCGGCGACGGCTCGTCATCGCACGTCGGTAGAATGGGCCCATGCAGACGCGTCAGCTCGGACGTACCGACCTTCACATCACCCCCGTCGGCTTCGGCGCCTGGGCCATCGGCGGCGAATGGCGGTTCGGGTGGGGGCCGCAGGACGATGCCGAGTCGGTTGCGGCGATTCGCCAGGCCGTCAGCCGCGGGATGAACTGGGTGGACACGGCGCCGGCCTACGGTCTGGGTCACAGCGAGGAAGTCGTGGCGCGCGCCCTCGCCGATATCCCCGCGTCCCAGCGCCCGTACGTCTTCACCAAGTGCAGCCTGGTGTGGGGGCCGGACATGGTGGTGCGTCACGACGTCAGTGGCGACTCCATCCGGCGTGAAGTCGAAGACAGCCTCCGGCGCCTGCGGGTCGACGCGATCGACCTCTATCAGGTGCACTGGCCGCGCTGGGCGTCGCAAGCCGAGCCGTCGCCGGGCAGCGTCGGGGAGGCGTGGGCGACGCTCGTCGACCTGCAGCGACAGGGCAAGGTGCGACACATCGGCGCGTCGAACTTCACCGTCGAGGACCTCCAGACCGCGGAAGCCATCGGACCGGTGGCCTCGCTGCAACCGCCGTATTCGATGCTGCGCCGCGCCATCGAGGCCGACGTGCTGCCGTTCTGCCGCGACCACAACATCGGCGTGATCGTCTACAGCCCGATGCAGTCGGGCCTCCTGACCGGCGCGATGACGCGCGAGCGCGTCGGTGCGCTGGCCGAGGGCGACTGGCGCCGGAACAACAAGGAGTTCCAGGAGCCGCGCCTGTCGGCCAACCTCGCGTTGGTCGAAGTGCTGCGCGCCATCGGTGAGCGGCACGGCCGGTCACCGGGTGAAGTGGCCATCGCCTGGACGTTGCGACATCCCGCCGTGACGGGCGCCATCGTCGGTGGACGTTCCGCGTCCCAGGTCGACGGCGTCGTTGGTGCCATGGACTTCCGGTTGTCCGAACCCGAACTCGCGCAGATCGAGGCGGCGCTGCCGCGGGACTGAGGCCATGAGCGACGAGCGCCTGTCGGTCGTCGACATCTTCAAGATCGGCGTCGGTCCATCGAGCTCGCACACGCTCGGCCCGTGGCGGGCGGCACAGGCGTGCCTGGCGCGATGGAGGGGCAGCCACGGGCTCGAGGGGCTGCAGGCTCTCGACGTGCACGTGTTCGGCTCGCTGGCCAAGACGGGGCGAGGCCACGGCACCGACATCGCGATCGTGGCAGGCCTTCTGGGCTTCGACCCCGAAACCTGCGAGATGCAGGACGTGCAGGCGGCGGTGCAGCGCGCACTGGCGTCGCACACGTTGCCGGTGTCGACGGCCGCAGGTGGTGATGAGGCCGCGGCTGCGCTCGCGCTCCACTTCCATCTCACCGAGTCGCTGCCGGCGCATCCCAACGGCCTGCGCTTCGACGGCACCTGGGCCGACGGTCGCGTCGTGCAGACGACGTGCTACTCGGTCGGCGGTGGCTTCGTCGTGTGGGAGGACGGCGACTCCGGCGCCAAGGCGACGGTGACGCTGCCGTATCCCATCGACACGGCGGAGCAGTTGCTGGCGTGGTGTGGCGAGACCGGGCTCTCCGTGTCCGGCGTCGTCGCCGCCAACGAGATGGCGTGGCGACCGGCCGCGGAGACCGACGCGTTCGTCGCGCGCGTCTGGCAGGTGATGCGCGAATGCATGTATCGCGGTTGCCACACGCCAGGCCTGCTGCCAGGCGGCTTGAACGTGCGGCGACGGGCAGCAGACATCAACGCCCGGCTGCTTGGAGGCATCGAGAACGAGGCTGATGGCTCCCCGTCGCCCGCCGTCATCGACGCCTGGCTCGCGACGATCGCCGCGCACGGACACGACTTCGCCTGGACGCTCGATTGGGTGACCGCGTTCGCGCTGGCCGTCAACGAAGAGAACGCCTGCTTCGGCCGTGTCGTCACGGCGCCGACCAATGGCGCCGCCGGCGTCGTGCCGGCCGTGCTCGCCTACGACGTCGTGTTCGGATCCACTGACGCATCGCCCGAACGCATCACGCGGTTCATGCTGGCGGCATCGGAGATTGGCTGCCTGTTCAAGAAGGGCGCGACGATCTCGGCGGCGATGGGCGGCTGCCAGGCCGAGATCGGCGTGTCGTCGGCGATGGCGGCGGCAGGCCTCACCGAGGTGCGGGGCGGCTCACCGAGTCAGGTGCTGATGGCGGCCGAGATCGCAATGGAGCACCATCTCGGGCTGACGTGCGATCCCGTCGGCGGGCTCGTGCAGATCCCCTGCATCGAGCGCAACACCATGGGGGCGATCAAGGCGATCACCGCCGCTCAGCTCGCGCTCGCGAGCGATCCCGCGCACGCGAAGGTGCCGCTCGATGCCGTCATCCACACGATGTGGGAAACGGCGCAGGACATGAGCGCCAAGTACAAGGAGACCGCCGACGGTGGCCTCGCGTTACACATCCCGCTCAGTTTGTCCGAGTGCTGAGGGCCGCGTTGGGACAACGGGCCCTATCTGCTGGTGAGTGAGTGCGGCGCTGGGACCGAAGGGTAGGACCGGCTGCAGGGCGCGCCGGAGCGTTCACGCGCAGCCGGTCCCAGCCGGCCAAGCTGTTCATGAAGGTAGGGCCGGCTGTCCCAGCCCGGCCCAAAACAAAAAGGCCGGCAGTTGCCTGCCGGCCTTCGCTGCTACCAGCGCGGTTCGCGGCGGCCACCGCCGCCACCACCGCCGCCGTAACCACCACCACCGCCACCGCGGCCGCCGCCACCACCACCGGGCCGACGGCCACCGCCGCCACCGGGGCGTCCGCCGCCACCACCGAAGCCGCCACCGCCACCACCGAAGTCACCGGGGCCGCGTTCCGGACGGGGACGTGCCTCGTTGACGGCAATCGCGCGACCGCCCAGCTGCGTGCCGTCGAACTGCTGCACCGCCTTCTGTGCGTCCTCGTCGTTGGCCATCGAGACGAAGGCGAAGCCGCGTGGGCGGCCCGTCATCCGATCCCGCATGACGGTGACGCTTTCGACGGCGCCGGCCTGCGAGAACATCTCTTCGAGTTCCGCTTCGCTGATCTGGTAGGGGATGTTCCCGACGAACAGGCTCTTGGCCACCTCACGCACCTCCTTGCCTGACGTGCCGGACGCCCTGTGGCGCCCACTCGGAAGATGCCGGAGACCAGCTGGCCTCCGCTCACAGGCACGCGAGCAGGTTCGAGTCAGGCGGGCTCGACCCTCGTGGCGTTGAGTCTGGCTGTCCTTCCAGTGGTGACGGTACCACCGCCGCGCCCGGGCTGCAATGGAAAGCCGAGCTCGACAGATGCGGCCCGTCGACACCCGCTTCACCTCGACCCTCATCTCGCCGGTGCCGCACGCACACCACCGTGTCGGCGGGGACGTCTCGTCACACTTGCGTCGTTGCTCGCTCGTGCGTAGAGTCCGCGGATGCTCGCGCTGCTCCTCGCCCTCGTGCTGCAGGCACCATCGACGGCCCCCGCTGCCGACCGCCGCAACACGGACGTGCCAGACACCGACACGCACGTCACGCTCGGCACCTATGCCACGAAGGCTGACTGGGAGGCGCGCCGCGCCGCAGTCCGGCAGCGCATCCTGACGGCGGCCGGGCTCGACCCGATGCCAGAGCGCACGCCGCTCAACGCGCAGCGGTTCGGCAAGCTCACGCGCGACGGCTACACCATCGAAAAGGTTCTGCTCGAGACCTGGCCGGGGTTCTTCCTCGGTGGAAACCTGTACGTGCCGACGACGCCGGGCAAGCATCCGGCCGTGGTGTCGCCGCACGGACACTGGAACTACGGCCGGCTCGAACATCAACCACTCGCGTCGGTGCCGATGCGCGCCGCCAACCTCGCCAGGCGCGGCCACGTGGTCTTCATCTACGACATGGTCGGCTACAACGACACGACGCAGGTGCCGCACTCGTTCCACGGTGATCGCGAGACGCTGTGGGCGTTCGGACCACTCGGTCTTCAGCTCTGGAACTCCATCCGCGTCGTCGACTTCATGGCGGCGCTGCCCGAGGTCGATCCCGCGCGGATCGGGGCGACGGGCGCCTCCGGCGGTGGCACCCAGACGTTCCTGCTCGCCGCGGTCGACGACCGCATCGCGTATGCCGCGCCGGTCAACATGGTCTCGGCCTACATGCAGGGTGGCTCCTATTGCGAGAATGCACCCGGCCTGCGCATCGGACTCAGCAACCTCGACATCGCGGCGAGTTTCGCGCCCAAGCCGATGCTCCTCACGTCAGCGACCGGTGACTGGACGAAGCACGTGCCGCAGGAGGAGTTTCCGGCGATCCGCACGATCTACGGCCTCTTCGGCGCGGCCGACCGCATCTCGCAGACGCAGGTCGATGCCCCGCACAACTACAACCAGCAGACGCGCGAGGCCGTCTATCGCTTCCTCGACACGCAGGCGTTCGGCAAGACCGACGACGGCAAGGAACGCTCGGCGCCGATCGAACGGCTCGGGGACATGCTCGCGATGATGGAGCGGGCACGTCCGGCCAACGCGCTCGACTACGACGGCCTGTTCGCGGACTGGCGTCGCGTGACGACGGCGCAGGCCGAGTCGACGCAGGACCTCGCGGTGCTGCGCACTCGACTGCGGCACACGCTGGCGTTGCCGGCGGCCGTCAAGGCGACGCGCGAGACGGTGAGCGGGGTCGTGTCGGCCGGCATCGGCGACCGCGTCGCCACACGCTGGACGCCCGGCAAGGGCCGTCCTCTCGTTGTCGTCCACCACGAAGGCCTGGCCGCGGGTGAGGCGCTGCCGGAGGTCGTCGCGGCGCGAAAGGCGAAGCGCCCCGTGCTGGTCGTCGAAGTGTTCCAGACGGGCGCGGCCGCCGCCCCACGCAAGCGCAGCCACAACCATTGGCTGACGTTCAACGTCAGTGACGATCAGGCGCGAATCCATGATGTGGCTACGGCATTGTCCTGGTTGCCCGATCAGCGCGAGGCCGTCTAT
>DATJTM010000703.1:0-5251 GCA_035503395.1 Luteitalea sp. | reverse complement strand
GGCCGCGACGTTGAAGGCCCAGCCCACCAGGAACGAGACGTTGAGACGCTCGAAGGCCACGCCGAGCAGCATCGCGACGATGCCCACACCCACCGCCACCCACTTGCCGGCCCGCACTTTCGCCTCGTCGGTGAGGTCCATCCCCCAGACGTTGGTGAGCAGGTCGTGCACGACGGCGCCGCTGGCCGCCAGGATCAGGCCACTCACGGTGCCGAGGACGGTCGTGAAGGCGATTGCCGAGATGACCGCGAACAGCGGCTCGCTGAAACTGCGAGCGAGCAGTGGGGCCGCCATGTTGTTGTTGGTCACGTCGAGCGCGCCGCTCGTCATCGCACCGAGTCCCAGGTACAGCGTCAGGACGTAGAAAAGGCCGATGGCCCCGATGCCGACCACCGTGCTCTTGCGCACCGCCATCACGTCCTTGACCGTGTAGTAGCGGATCAGGATGTGTGGCAGTGACGCCGTGCCGGCAAACAGCGCGAGCATCAACGACAGGAAGTCCAGCTTCTCGAACAGCGTGGTGCCCCGGATGCCCTTGAACGTCGGGCTGGCGCCAGGCTGCAGCAGGTCGGCGCCGGTCTGCGCCTTCGGCGAATAGATCATCGCGACCCGCCCCGACGGCAGGACGCGTCGCTCAGACGACCAGGTCTCGATGGTGCTCTGGTTGAAGGTGCGGAGGAACTCGATCGGGCCCAGCGGTCCGGTGCCCGCGCCCTGCGTGATTGCCCCTTCGGGCAGGCGCACGACCGCGCCAATCGGCTGCAGGTCCTGCTGGCCCTCACCGTGTCCCTGCGGCAGGCCGTCGACGCGTGTCCCGCCCTCGCCGGTCGTCACCACCTGCGTGCGCAGCAGCCGGCCATCGGGCTGCCGCCGGAACGTGCGGATCGCGCCCGACGACTCCTGCACCTGCAGCCAGGCCTCCGACGGCCAGTCTGCGTCGACGATCACCCGACCCTGCTGCAGCACGACGCTCTCGGCGACCGGCACCACCGGCAGGTCGGTGTGCTGCTCGAAGCCGCGGCGCAGGATCATGCCGGTGAGCAGCAGGCAGAAGCCGACCAGCAGCGCACCCTTGATGAACTGCACCCACGTCGTCGACACCATGCCGGCGGTGACGACGACGATGGTGACGACGACGCCGACCATCAGCACGCCGGCGGCATGGGAGAAGCCGAGCAGCGGCTTGACCAGCACACCGGCGCCGACCATCTGCGGAATCAGGTAGAACAGGCTGACGACGAGCGTGCTGATTGCCGCCGCCAGCTTGATGCCGCGCGAGTGGAAGCGGGCGTCGAGCGCATCGGCGAACGTGAACTTGCCCATCTGCTTGAGCGGCTCGGCGACGACGAAGAGCGCGACGATCCACCCGGCCAGGTAGCCGATCGAATAGAGGAAGCCGTCGTACCCGTAGAAGGCGATCATCCCGCAGATGCCGAGGAACGACGCCGCCGACAGGTAATCGCCGGCGAACGCGACGCCGTTGACGAACCAGTGGATCTGGCCGTGGGCGGCGTAGTAGCCGCTGGCCGACTTGGCGCTGCGCCCGAGCCACCAGCTCAGGACGAGGACGCTGACGACGAAGGTGACGAAGACGCCGACCGCGAGTGGGGACGTGGTGTAGACCATGGGCCGTTCAGCGGGCGACGCGCACGTACAGCGCAGCGAGGATGAAGGCCAGGGCAATCAGCAGCAGGCCGTAGAGCAGGGAGACGGGCAGGCCGGCGACCGGGGTGGCGGCCATCACCGCCGGCGCGAACGCGCTCACCGCCATGAAGCCGACGTAGACCAGCAGGTAGAGGCCGAAGAGCCAGAGGGCGATGCGCGGGATGTGCATGCGTCTGCGATGTCAGCCGCGGCGCTCGGGGCGCCACGCGAGGCCGTAGTTGATGATGCGTTGCAACAGCTGGTCGTAGGCGAGGCCGGCGGCTTCCGCCGCTTCGGCGAAGTCCTCGCCGTACGCGATCTGCGGATTGGCGTTGGCTTCGAGGACGTATACGCGCCCGTCTTCGGAGAGTCGCAGGTCGATGCGTGCGTAGCCGCTCAGGTCGAGCGTGCGGTACACGCGCTTGCAGACGCGCTGGATGCGTTCGGCCTCGGCTTCGGTGAGCCCGGGCGCCGGGCCGCTCATGATGCCGTGCTTGGTCTGATACGACCCACTCCACTTCACGCGCTCGGTGGCGATGCGCCAGCTCTCGCGCGGCAGGTTGCCGAGGTTCAGCTCCCACACCGGGAAGACCTTCAGCGCGAGGTTGCCGACGATGCCGACGTACAGCTCGCGGCCCTCGATGTAGCGCTCGACGATCGCGTCGGTGCCGACGCTGCGGTGGATGAACTGCACCCGCTCACGCAGCTTCTCGTCGGTCTCGACGACCGAGGCCTGCGAGATGCCGATCGACGCTTCCTGGGTGAGCGACTTGACGATCAACGGGAACGTCAGGCGCTTGGGCCGCTGCACCGGGCGGCCGACGCGGAAGACCGCGAAGTCGGGGACCGGAATACGGTGGTAGGCGAGCAGCTGCTTGGACAACGCCTTGTCGCGCGACAGCATCAGGCCACGCGGGTTGCAACCCGTGTAGGGAATCTTCAGCAGCTCGAGGTAGCTGACGATGTTCTGATCGAACACGCCGACCTCGGTGAAGTTCTCCATCAGGTTGAAGACGATGTGTGGCGCGAACTCCTTGATGCCGTTGCGGACGACGGCGAGATCGTCGGCGACGCCGACGGCGCGCACCTCGTGCCCCATCACTTCCAGCGTGTTCTTGACGTCGAACTCGGTCTTCCACGGCACCGAGATGTCGTACTTGCTGTCGTCCTCGGGAGGCACGAGATAGTCGTGCATGAGGCACAGCACGCGCAGGCGACGCATCCGCGCAGTCTAGCGTAAGACGGGTCTTTCCACAGGGAGACCGGGCAGTCGGCGGTCGGCAGTCGGCAGTCGACCGTCGCCAGGCGATCGCGTTCGTCGTCGCACGACCGCGCAGTGATGCGACACCGCGACGTCGTGCCCGCGGCGCGATGTCGTCGACGATCGCTGCCGGTTCACGTGTCGTGTGACGACGGGCGTGCGTCGCGACGACCGGCGGCGATGGCGCGCAGCGCGGCATCGCCGTCGGTACTGCCATCGCTCGCCAGCAGTGACCACGGCCACGCACCGGCATAGCCGGCGTCGCGTGTGGCGCCGACGATCGTGTCGACGTCGCGCGTGCTGCCTCTCGTGGGGAACTCGCCGAGCAGGATCGGGGCACGACTCCATGGCGCCTGTGGGATGGGCGCGAGGGGCGAGCGACGCTCGAGATGGTCGTACCAGTGGACCTGCAGGAGATCGAGATCGAGGTGCCGGCACAGCCCGAGCCCACGCGCGCTCGCGAGGCCAACGGTGACCGGCTGCCGCGTGTGCCAGCGCACGTGCAGCACGAGCTCACCGAGGCAGCGCCGGACGAGTCCCCGCGTCAGGCGCCTGCCCGGCGATGTCCAGGCGGCGCACATCCACTCGGGCTCGTTCCACACATCCCAGCAGGCGATGCCCGGATGGCTCCCGAAGGCGGCCAGCAGGGGATCGACGGCCCGCCAGAGCTGATGGCGAGTGACCGGATCGCGCAGCACGCCGGCGCGTCCGCCGATCTGGACGCCGTTGACGAGCTGAGCGGGCCGCGTCCAGGTGAAGTCGAAGAGGACGGGCATCATGCGGAGGCCGTACGACGCCAGCGCATCGAGGGCGGTCGCCATGTCGGCCAGGACGGCGTCCTGCAGGCCGGTGGGGGCCCCGGCCCTATCGGTGATCAGACCGGCGCGCCCGTCGCACAGCACGAACCAGCGGATCGTCTCGGCCCCGGCGCGGGCCGCCTGCTTCAGGGCGCGGTGGAGGGTCGTCAGGTCGCGTGCGGCCAGACCGCCCTCCGGATGCCACACGTTGGCGCCGAAGTCGCCGCCGTAGTTGACCCAGGGAAGGTTGGCGCCGTGACGATCCACGGCGCACAGGCTAATGGAACCTCGGGTGGGGACCACTCGTCCCATGGGAGGCGCCGCAAGTAAGCGCTTGCACCGATGAGTCACACCGAGCTGACTCCCACGTCTACGCCAGGACCGATGACCCTCGCCTCGTCACGGCGTCCAACTCCAGAGCGCCAAGTGCACCCGAATCGACCGGCGAGAATCGAGAGCAAGTAGTTACTTGCTTTCATTGTGAAAGTCAGGTACAAAGTCTGGTGCGCGTCTCTCCCCGCGCCACCCTCACCATGGACGTTCGCGAACAACTGCTCGAAGCTGCCCTGAAAGTCTTCGCCGAGGCCGGATTCCGCGGCGCGACCACCCGTCGCATCGCCCAGGAAGCCGGCGTCAACGAAGTGACGCTGTTCCGCCAGTTCGGCTCCAAGGAAGGACTCATCCTCGAAGCCGTCGTCCGCGCGGTCGAAAGGCTCCAGGACGAGGACGTGCTGCCGCAGGTGCCGCTCGACCCCGAGTCCGAACTGCTCGCGTGGACTCAGCGGCATTACGATTTCCTCCGGCAGCACAGCCGCCTGATCAAGGCGGCGATGGCCGAAACCCAGACCCATCCCGACATGGCGTGCGTCGGCGATCGCCTGGGCCAGAACATCAAGCTCAACTTGCGCGCGTACCTCACGCGGCTGTGCGCCGCCGGGTACTGCGACGCCGACATCGACGTCGAAGTCGCCGGCAACGTGCTGAGCGGCACCGTCTTCGCCGATGCCATGGGCCGCGACGTCCATCCGCAGTGCTATCCGTTTTCCGCCGAGGAGGCGCCTCGCCGGTACGTGGCGTTCCTCCTCCGGGCGATCGGTGCCCGTCAGGCCGTGCCGCCCGAGAACGTCTCAGAGGCTGTTGCCCACCATGCCTAGACTGTCGACCCTGACCTCCCGCGCCGCGGCCCTCCGCCTCTGCGCCGGAACCCTGTTGCTGGCGCCCGTCGCCGTGGCCGCGCAGGCGCCGGCCACCGCACCCGCGCCGGCTCCCGCGGTGCAAACACCGCCGCCCGCTGCCCCGGCCGCCGGCGCCCGACGCCTCACACTCGACGAGGCCCTCGGCCTGGCCGAGGGCGGCAGCGAGCAGGTGGCCGCCGCCGAAGCCGGCGTGCGCCGCGCCGACGGCCAGATCGACCTCACCCGCAGCGGCCTCTACCCGCAGCTGAACGGCGCGATCGGTTACACGCGGACCCTGCAGACGCAGTTCGACGGCATCTTCGACACCTCGGCAGCGCCGACCGAACCGTGCGCCGGGCTCACCGTGAACCCGG
>DATJTM010000702.1:0-4040 GCA_035503395.1 Luteitalea sp. | reverse complement strand
GCATCTGGCGCGAGTACCCGCATCGGCGCCATCGCCTTCGTCACCTGGGCCGCTTCGCGGCCCGCCGCGGTCGCGTCGGGCTCGTGACCAGGAATCCCTGGCCACGCCGGCGGCGAGTCGGCCGCGCAGATCACGAGGGCGAACGCGTCGAGCACCTGCGGGTTGGTTGCGGTGTCGCGCGTTGCGGCGATGGCGTCCCGCGAACCACCCGCCAGGGCCTTGTTGGTGTGCAGCGTCAGTCCCCACTGCTCCGACGCGGCAATCAGCGCCTCGGCGAGACGGCCCTGCTGACGCGGGTCGATCAGCGACGCCGGCAGCCACATCGACTCGTAGGCGTGCAGCACCTGGGCGGCCTCGCCCAGGTTGGTCGCCCAGAAGATGTTCTCCGGCCTGGCGCCCGGCCGGTCATCGCCGACGACGATCCCCGGCACGCTGCGCAGGAACGCCGGGTCCCATAGACGGCGGCCGGGCAGGACGATCACGGTGGGTTCGCCCTGGAGGCGATACTCCGCGGGCCGTTCGGTCAGCCACGAGAGGAAGGGCTTCCACACCGCGTCGACTGCGGCGCGATCGAGGCCCTGACACAGCATCGAGATGCTCAGGCGCCGCCCGCGATCGAACCGGATCTGTTCGCCCCATGTGGGGTTGTGCAGAGCCTCGGCATAGAACGCGATAATGCGGCGGACGAGCGCCGACCAGGCCGCATCGCTGCTCGCCGTCACCGAGAAGATCACCGCGCCGAACATCTCGGGGAGCGGATGCGTCGCCAGCGTGAGTCGGGTGGCGACGCCGAACGTGCCGCCTCCGCCGCCTTTCAGTGCACCGAACAGGTCAGCGTAGCTGAACGGATTGGCGATGAGGACGCGGCCGTCGGCCGTGACGATCTCGGCCTCGAGCAGGTTGGCGGCACCGGTGCCGAACGCCTTGGAGAAACTCCCGAAGCCGCCGCCGAGCACGAATCCCGAGACACCGACGGTCAGGCAGCCGCCACCCTGCACGTAGCGGCCGTGCTTTGCCGCCACCACGTCGTACACGTGGCCCCAGATCGCGCCGGCGCCTACGGAGACGGCCTGGCGCGTCGCCGCGCCGATCGGCGCACCATTGCACCGGAAGGCGTCGTGCACCTCGATTCGGTCGAGCGCCCGGGTCCACACCAGCAGCGAGTCAGCCGCATTGGAGTTGCCGTAGTAGCTGTGACCACCCCCCTTCACGACGAGGCGAACCCGCTCCTTGCGGGCGAAGGTCACGGCGGCGGCGACGTCGGCCGGCGACTCCGCGCGGACCGCGAAACGGCTGGCCTGCGACGTCCAGGCGCCGTGCCAGCCGAGCGACTGTGTGAGCGCCGGCTCGTCGCCGAGGTAGTACGGATTCTTCAACTTCGCGAAGAGCTCCGTCGCGCCCGCGCCGCCGGCCCTGGCGCAGGCCTCGAGTGGCGACTGCACCGCGACGAGCCGCGAGCCCAGCTGCTGCTGCAGCGCCTTGAACGCCGTCGACCGCGTCCATTCGCCAGCAGGCGCCTGCGCGGCGGCGACCTGCGTCGCGGCCAGGCGCGCGGCGGGAAGGGCCATCAACGAGCGGAGGACGTCGCGCCTGTGCATCGCGAAACTCTATCGCGAGTGCTGGTGACGCCCGTGGCATACCACCGGCTCGCCATGTGACGCTGCCGTCGCCTCACCGGCGGAGTCCGCGGACGCGCCGGCGGCGCGTCCCTACCAAGCTCCAAGCCCTGCGCGAAGGCGAAGGCGCCCGCTCACCGAAGACGCGATTCAATCCTGCCGTCGGCGTACGGCCTGCCAGTCGAGTCCGAACCTCGCCAGATATTTGCGTAAGCGATCGGCGTCATTGACGCTCTGCCGGCGCTGGCGCGAGCGATCGAACAGGATCCGCCCGGCGGCCGACAGGCTCGGCGACGTCCGGCACACGGCCAGGACGTCCTCGAGCTGGGCTCGATCGAAGCGATCGAGGCTCGCCGCCGTCTCGGGTGACAGGGCATGGTCGATGAGTCCGTCAGTCCTGCCGCTCGTCGCTGGGTCCTCGCGCCACAGTGACCGCAGCGCGGCGATCTCGGCGGTCACCTGCTCCACCGTGATGCGCCCGCCCGGCGCCAGCGTCGCGAGCCTCGTCGTCACGGCACTGAGGTCGCGGAAGTTGGCGGGCCATCGCGCCTCGGGTCCTTCGGCGAAGGCGAGGAACAGGCGTCGGGCTTCCGTGCTGAACGTGACGACGGTTCCTGAACGCTGCCGATACTGCTCGAGTTCGTACGCGAGGTTGGGGGCGATGTCCTCACGGCGTTCGGCCAGGCCCGGCAGGCGGAACGTCCAGAGATTGATCCGGGCCAGCAGATCCTCGCGGAAGCGCCCGTCGCGCACCGCCTGTGACAGGTCGCGATTGGTGCCGGCAATCAGCTGGAAATCGCTCGACATCTCGCGATCGCCGCCCAGCGGCAGGAAGCGCTTTTCCTCCAGCGCGCGCAGGAGCATCGCCTGCTCGTCGAGCCCGAGCTCGGCGATCTCGTCGAGGAACAGCACGCCTCCGTTGGCACTGCGCAACAGGCCCGGCCGATCGCGCAGCGCGCCCGTGAAGGCGCCCTTGACGTGCCCGAAGAGTGCCGACATCGCGGCATCGCCACGAATCGTGGCGCAGTTGATCTCGACGAACGGCCCGCGCACGAGGCGCCGCACCTGCTTGAGGTCGTACACGCGCCGCGCCATCCGCGACTTGCCGGCCCCGGTCGGTCCGAGCAGGAGCAACGGCGCGTCTGACCGCGTGGCGACGCGATCGAGCTGGGTGACCAGGGCTTCGAACGCAGCGTTGCGCGTCTCTATGCCGGACGTCAGCAATGTCCGCTCGTCGAGCGCGTGCGTCGCGAAGCGGCTGGCGATGCGGTCGTACTTGGACAGGTCGAGATCGATGATCTGGTAATGCCCGGGTTTGATGCCGCGCGTGCGCGCCGGCGGGCTGGTCTGGACGAGCCGCGCCGGGATGTGCCGCGACTCGGTCAGCAGGAACAGGCAGATCTGCGCGACGTGCGTGCCCGTCGTGATGTGCACGAGGTACTCCTCGGCATCGGGGTCGAAGGCGGACGCGCGCGCGAAGTCGTGAAGGTGGGCGTAGACCGACTCGAAGTCCCACGGGTCGTCGGTCGGGTCGAGGTGGAGCCGGACCTCGGTTTCCGGCGAAACCTGCCGGATGTCGTCGCGCACCTGCGCTGCCAGGTCGGCGTATCGACGCGTGTGGAGCAGCTCGAACCGCGAGACGAGCAGGTCCTGCTGCTGGCAGAGGGCGACGGTCGGACGCCACACCTCCCAGCGTTTCGCGCCCTGGCCTCGATCGAGTGTGGAGCCGAGCAGTCCGATCACGACGAGCGGCTTTCGATGCGTCATGTAGATAGATTCTTATCCAAATTGATAACTCGCACGCGCTGCCACGTCTGGAGACCGTTGGCATCGCTTTCTTGTAAGTTGCTTGAATGCAATCGCTTGCGGGAGACGTCCAGTCCCGTGTTCGATCTGGTTCCAGCCGTGCATTGACGTCTGGTGCCCGCCAGAAGGTAGGGGCCGCGGTCTGGGCGGTCAGGGGGCAGGCGCCCGGTAAGGGCGCCACTACCGGGCGAGAGGGCGGTCGCCACCGATCGGCGGCAGCATGGAGCACCGACATGAACGAGTTCCTCACCATCGACGGCAGTCACGGCGAAGGCGGCGGCCAGGTCCTGCGGACCGCGCTCGCCCTGTCGCTCGTCACCGGCCGGCCGTTCCGCATCGAGCGCATCCGGGCCGGGCGGTCGCGGCCGGGACTGTTGCGCCAGCACCTCACGGCGGTGCAGGCAGCCGCCACGGTCGGCCGCGGCCACGCCGACGGCGCCGAACTGGGCGCGACGTCGCTGACGTTCTCGCCAGGCGTGACGTGCGGCGGCGACTACCACTTCGCGGTCGGCACGGCTGGCAGCGCGACGCTCGTCCTGCAGTCCGTGTTGCCGGCCCTGATGTTTGCGTCCGCACCCTCGCGCGTCATCGTCGAGGGCGGCACCCACAACCCGTTCG
>DATJTM010000701.1:0-2110 GCA_035503395.1 Luteitalea sp. | reverse complement strand
CGGCGGACTGCTGCCGCTGTCAGGCATGTGGCTGAACAACGTGTTCGGTGGCGTCGGCGTCGGCTTCATCAACATGGTGCTCTTCCTCATCGTCACCGTGTTCGTCGCCGGCATGATGGTCGGCCGCACGCCTGAGTTCCTCGGCAAGAAGGTCGAGGCGCGCGAGATGACGCTGGCGAGTCTGGCGCTGCTCTGGCACCCGTTTGCGATTCTCGTGCCGACCGCCATCGCCTGCCTCGTGTGGGTGGCAACCTCGGATCCAGGCACGACACTCGCCTGGCTCAAGAATCCCGGGCCGCATGGCTTCTCGGAACTGCTCTACGAGTTCACCTCGTCGGCCGCCAACAACGGCTCCGGCTTCGAAGGCCTTGCCGACAACACCCCGTTCTGGAACATCGCCACGGGCATGGTGATGCTGTTGTCGCGCTACATCCCGATCATCGCGCCGCTCGCGCTGGTGGCGTCGCTCGGCGCCAAGCCGGCGGCGACCGAAAGTGCGGGCTCGCTGCGCGCGGACTCGGCGACGTTCGGCGTGATGCTCTGGGGCGTCACCATCGTCCTCGGACTGTTGATGTTCCTGCCGGTGGCCGTGCTCGGCCCGATCGCCGAGCACTTCGCGCAGGGAGGACTGCGATGATTGCCGATCTGCTTCGCGGCCTGCGATTCGCAGCCATCACTCTGGCCGTCGTGAGCGGCGCGTATCCGCTCGCGGTCTGGTCGATTGGCCAGGTCGCCTTTCCGGTCCGTGCCAACGGGTCGCTGGTGACCGGGGCCGATGGCCACATCGTCGGCTCGTCGCTGGTTGCGCAGGCGTTCACCGGCGAACGCTATTTCCACTCGCGCCCGTCCGGCGTGGACTACAACGCGGCGTCCACGGGCGGCACCAACTATGGGCCGACCAACCCGGACCATCTCGATGCCGTACGCACGCGCGTCGCCGCCGTGCGTACGCGCGAGCGGCTCGTATCCATTGCCGTGCCGGCCGACCTCGTGACCGCGAGTGGCGCCGGGCTCGATCCGCACCTGTCGCCGCAGTCGATCGCGATCCAGGTCGGGCGTGTCGCCGCGGCCCGCGGTGTGACCACCGACGCCGTTCGCCGGCTCGTCGCCGCGCACACCGAGCCACCGACGCTCGGCGTCCTCGGACGTGCCCGCGTCAACGTCGTGCTGCTGAACCTCGCACTCGACGCCGCCTTCCCCGCGACGTCGACTCCCCGATTGGATACCCGTTCATGAACGACCGCATCGTGCAGCGCTCGATGTGGGACCCGGACATCGTGCGACCGGCGCTCCTCGACGCCTTCCGCAAACTCGACCCGCGCATCCAGGTGCGCAACCCGGTGATGGCTCTCGTCACGGCCGGCAGCCTGCTGACGACAGCCGTGCTCGTGCAGGACCTGATTGCCGCCAACGACCGCGCCCTGTTCACCGGCCAGGTCGCTCTCTGGCTCTGGTTCACGGTGCTGTTCGCCAACTTCGCCGAAGCGATGGCCGAGGGGCGTGGCAAGGCGCAGGCGAGCACGCTGCGCCGATCGCGCACCGAAACCGTTGCGCACAAGCTCGACGATGCGGGCGAGGTGCGCGACGTGGCGGCGGCCAGCCTGCGCAAGGGTGACCGCGTGCGGGTCAGCGCCGGCGAGTTCATTCCGGCCGACGGCGAGATCGTCGAGGGCGTCGCCTCCGTCGACGAATCGGCGATCACCGGCGAGTCCGCGCCCGTGATCAGAGAGTCGGGCGGTGACAGGTCTGCCGTGACTGGCGGCACGCGCGTCCTCTCGGACGTGATCGTCGTCGCCGTCACCGCCGATCCGGGACACACGTTCCTCGATCGGATGATCGCGCTGGTCGAGGGCGCCCAGCGACAGAAGACGCCGAACGAGATCGCGCTGACGATCCTGCTGGTGGCATTGACGCTGATCTTCCTGCTCGTCGTCGTGACGCTCGAACCCTTCGCGCGTTTCGCCGGCACGTCGATTCCGATCCCGGTCCTGGTCGCGCTGCTCGTCTGCCTGATTCCGACGACGATCGGGGCACTGATTTCGGCGATCGGCATCGCCGGCATGGACAGGCTGGTGCAGCACAACGTGCTCGCCATGTCAGGACGAGCGGT
>DATJTM010000700.1:0-6152 GCA_035503395.1 Luteitalea sp. | reverse complement strand
TGGGCATGCCGACGGCTTCCTGGTGGAGGCCGGCAGCGGGGCCGCCACGCTCGGCGTGCCGACGTCACCCGGCATTCCCGCCGCCGCGGCGGCCCTCACCCTCACGGCCCGCTACAACGATCTCGAGTCGGTGCGTGAGGTGATGGCGACGGCCAAGGACGGCATCGCCGCCATCCTCGTCGAGCCGATCGCCGGCAACATGGGGCTGGTCCCGCCGGAACCAGGCTTCCTCGAGGGTTTGCGCCGCCTCTGCGATGAGTCCGGGGCCCTGCTGGTCTTCGACGAGGTGATCAGCGGCTTCCGCGCCTCGCGCGGCGGTGCCCAGCAGATCTTCGGCATTCGTCCCGACCTCACCTGCCTCGGCAAGATCATCGGTGGTGGCTTACCGGTCGGTGCGTACGGCGGTCGTGAAGATCTGATGCGCCGCGTCGCACCCGACGGCCCCGTCTATCAGGCGGGCACCCTGTCAGGGAACCCGCTGGCGATGACCGCCGGTCTCTGGGCCCTTTCCGGATTGACCGACAAGCTCTACGCCAAGCTCGAGAAGCTGGGTGGACTGCTGGCCGAAGGACTCTCTGAAGCCGCGCACCACGGCGGCTGCACGATCAGCATCAATCGCGTCGGCTCGCTGCTCACCGTGTTCTTCATCGATCGGCTGGTGATGAACTACGACGATGCGAAGGCGTCCGACACGGCGGCCTACGGTCGGTTCTTCCAGACGATGCTCGACGCGGGTATCTACCTGCCGCCGTCGCAGTTCGAGGCGTGGTTCCTGTCGGGCGCTCATCGGGCTCGCGACATCGACGCGACGATCCGCGCCGCGCGCAAGGCCTTCAAGGCAGCCGCCACGGCTGACTGAAGCCGGAAGTCAGAAAGTCAGGAACGCGACAATCCTCTTGCCGTGGACGCCTTCTACTGCGATCACTTCGTGCTGCCACTGCCGGAAGGCCATCGCTTCCCGATGGACAAGTACGCGCGGCTGCGGCAGCGGGTGATCGACGACCACCTGCTCGACGACGGCCGGCTCCTCGAACCGCACGCCGTGGCGTGGCGCGATCTCGAGCGCGTCCACACCCGCGACTACGTGGCACGCGTCCGCGACGGCGCGTTGTCGCGCGAGGAACAGCGGCGCATCGGCTTCCCGTGGTCACCGCAGATGGTGGAGCGGTCCCGCCGATCGGTGGGCGGCACGATCGACGCCGCGCGGGCGGCCCTGCGCGACGGCGTGTCGGCCAACCTGGCCGGCGGCACCCATCATGCCTTCCGCGATCGCGGCGAAGGCTACTGCGTGTTCAACGACGTCGCCGTCGCCGCGACGACGCTCCTCGACACCGGGCGCGTGCGGCAGGTCGCGGTACTCGACCTCGACGTCCATCAAGGCAACGGCACCGCCGCCATCTTCGCCGGCGATGCGCGCGTCTCCACCTGCTCGCTGCACGGGGCGACGAACTATCCGTTCCGCAAGGAAACGAGCGACCTCGACGTGCCGCTGCCGGATGGCATCGACGACGACGCGTACCTCGCACAGCTCGCGCCGGCGCTGGACGCCGTCATGGCGACGGCACCCGACCTGCTGTTCTATGTGGCTGGGGCAGATCCCTATGAGGGCGATCGTTTAGGGCGAATGCGCCTGACGATCGAAGGCCTGCGGAGGCGAGACGCCATCGTGCTCGGCCGCTGCCGGGTCGAGCGGGTACCGGTGGCCCTCAGCATGGCGGGCGGATACGCGCCGGACGTCGACGCGATCGCCCGTATCCATGCCGGCACCATCACCGAAGCCGCGCACTGCGCGCGGCTGTGGGGCCGTGCTACTCCTTGCCCGCCTTGGCCTTCGCCCACCGACGCTTCTGTGCTTCCGCAATGCGCCGACGAGCATCCGCACTGAGCTTGCGCTTCTTGCGCACCTTGCCGGCGCCGGTCGCGGCGCCAGCCGGCTCGTCGCTCGACGCAGCCTTGGCCGCACCGCGCGTGCCGCTGCGCAGCTGCCGGGCCTGTGCCTCGAGTTCCTGCAGCCGCTGCCGGGTGGTCGCGATCTCCTGCTCGAGCCCGTGCAGGGCCCACGTGAGCAGCTCGCGATTGCCGCTCACACCTGTTCTCGTTGTCTTACGTGTCTTGGCCATACTGTGCGCTCCGGGAGGGGGGATGCGTGAAACGACGGCTTAGGATACTCCTGATTGCGACGTTCGCAGCCGCTATCTTCGGGTATGCCGTCGGTGACGCATCGGCGCAGGACGCACGCGCGGCAGCTCGATTGCACGACGCGTATGTCGCCGCCTACAACCTGGACCACGATGATGCCGTGCGCCAGATGCAGGCGCTCGCGGCGGACGAACCCGAGTTATCGACCAGCTATCGCGCCCTCGCATCCGTGACATGGCTGCGCTATCTCTTTGGCCGCGGCACGGTGCTGGTCGACGAATATCTGGGTCGTATCTCGCGTCGCGATGTCGCCACGGCTGGCGCGCCACCTGAAGTCGCCGCCGCCTTCACACAACATCTGTCGACCGCGATTCGACTGGCGGAGGCACGCGTCGCACGCACGCCACGCGACGCGCACGCACTCTACGAGCTGGCCTCTGCGCTCGGGCTGCAGGCATCGTGGGCAGCCACCGTGGAGGGACGCATGGGCCGCGCCTTCGGTGCCGCGCGCCGCGCCTATCGCACCGCCGAAGCGGCCAGCGCCGCCGCGCCGTCGACGCCGGAACCGCGCTTGATCCTCGGGACGTATCGCTACGTCGTCTCCGGACTCAACCTGCCGGCCCGCATGGTGGCGTTCATGGCCGGCATGGACGGAGACCGCGCGCGCGGCCTGAGCCTCGTCGAGGACGCCGCGAAGGCCAGCGGCAGCCACGTGCAGACCGAGGCGCGCTTCGCGCTCACCCTCCTCTACAACCGCGAGAAGCGCTGGGACGACGCGCTTGCGGTCCTCGGTGATCTGCGGGCGGCGTATCCACGCAATCGCCTGCTCTGGCTCGAGACGGGCTCGACGGCGCTCCGTGCGGGCCGTCCGGTCGTCGCCGAGCGCTGGCTCACCGAAGGTCTCGAGATGGCGGCGCGCGACGATCGGCGACGGATGTTCGGTGAAGACGCGCTCTGGCACTACAAGCGCGGGCTGGCCCGTCGTCAGCTGCAACGACCCGCCGAGGCGCGCGACGATCTCCTGGCGGCACTCGCCGCGACCGACGCCCGTGACTGGGTACGAGGCCGCAGTCACCTCGAACTCGCCGAAGTGTCGGCCACGCTCGGCGACCGGGTGCAGGCGCGCTGGCAGGCCGAGAAAGCGGTGCCCCTGCTCGAGCGCGGCCAGGACCCCGAGGGCGTCCGGCTCGCGAAGCGGTTGCTCGAACGCGTCGGCCGCGGATAACGTCTCCCACCGTAGATGGCTTCGCGCCGCTGGATTCCGATTGCCCTCGGGTGCCTGCTGATCGTCGTGATCGGCGCCGGCGCCATCGTCGGCAGTTGCGCCTACCTGGTCCGCAAACAGGTGCAGGTGCAGGAGCGCTCGTCGGAAGGCGACTACGAGCGCGAAGCGGCGAAGATCCTGGAGCGGTTCGACGGCGTCCCCGTCCTCGTCGAGGACGGCTCGATGGGCCCCTCGATTTCGCGCCGCGCGCTGGGCGCAAGGCGCGAACGGGTCGGCAGCGGCCGCCCCCTCTCCGACCTGCACGTCCTCGTGTACGCCCGCAAGGAACGCAAGCTGGTTCGCTTGAAAGTGCCGTTCTGGCTGCTGCGCATGGCGCCAGACGGCCGCATGAAGATCAACGTCGACAACGTCGACCTCGACAACGTGCGCCTCTCCATCGACGACCTCGAGAGTGCCGGCCCAGGTCCGCTCTTCCTGCGCAAGGACGACGAGTCCCGGGTCCTCGTCTGGACCGAATAGCGCGGGTTCAGGTAGGGCCGCTTGTCCCAGGCCGGCCGATAACGTCCGAATCAAGTGACAGATCGTCTGGCACGGCGATTGATACCTCCCATGGTGTCTGCGGAAAGAGGACACCATGAAAAAGACCCTTCCCATCGTTGCCCTTGCGTCCCTGTTGACCTTCGGTGCTGCCGTAGCGGCTGAGGCTCAGCCGGTGGTGAGCACCGTGCAGTGGGGCCGGGCGATTCCTCGCGACGACTTCCAGCGCGCCTACAACCAGGGGTTCAACCAGGGGGCGCGTGAGGGCGAACGCGATGCCCGCAGTGGGCGTCGGCGTGAGTATCGCGACAACGCGAGCTTCCGCCGCGGCAGCCCGGGCTGGGGCAACAACAACCGCTCCGACGACGCGTTCCGTCGTGGCTTCGCCGAAGGGTACCTGCAGGGCTACGACCGGTTCCGTGGGTCGTATGGCGGCTACGGTCGCAACGATGGCTACGGGTACCCGCAGTATCCGCAGGGTGGCTACGGTTACCCCAACGGCGGTGGGTATTACCCGAACGGCGGCAACCGCGGGTATTCGCCGGCCGCACAACGCGGGTTCGAGGATGGCCTGCGTGACGGCCGCAACGACGCCCGCGACAACGACCGCTACGAGCCGACGCGGAAGAAGAAGTACCGTGACGGCGACGACGGCTACAACAACCGGTACGGATCGCGCGACCAGTACAAGTACGAGTACCGGCAGGCGTTCCAGCAGGGATATGACCAGGGCTATCGACAGGAAGGTCGGTGGCGGTAAGTCAGGACAACAGGATTCAGGAAACAGGAACTGAATTCCTGAACTCCTGAGGCCCTGTTCTCCTGAATTCCTGGTCTCCTGTTTTCCTGTTCACGTTGGTTCGGCCCCGCGCCGATTCCTTCAGTAACGCATCGACGACCGGCGTATGTCCGGCGCCGATGCCCCCGACGCACCGGCCGCAGCAGCGGCTCGTGCGTCCTAAGCACTCGAACAGAAGGACAGCACACGTGAGGCGCGACGGTCACAAGCCGTCGCGCCTTTCGTGTGTCTAGCCGACGCGCAAGCGGAGGAAGCGTCTCATCCGGGCGACGAGCGACGCCGACGGCTCGACCGCGGCGCTGCGTGAGGGGTCGGTGGAAATCGCCTGCAGTTCGAGGCGTCGGCGGGAGACCGCATCGGCCAGCGTGTCCAGCACGCCCGGTGAGGCCTCGGCGAGGCCGCGCAGCGTCTGGGCGTCGAGTTCGAAGACCAGGGTGTCCTCGAGCGCGGTGACGGTCGCCGAGCGCGGGTCGCCGGTCAGCCAGGACATTTCGCCGAACACCTCGCCGACACCGAGTCGCGCCACTTCGTGATCGTCCGGGGCGACGCTCACGCGCACCGCGCCGCGGGCCACGAGAAAGCAACTGCCTCCCTGAGCGCCCTGCCGCACGACCACCTCGCCGCTGCCGTACAGCTGCGGGATGGCCGATGCCGCGAGCGACGCGCGCGCATCCGATCGCAGGCCGCCGAGCAACGACGCGTTGCCGATGAGAGCCGGCAGCGCCGCCTGTTCAGGATGCGACACGGTCGGCAGCGAGTCGGCCGAGTACTCGACCTGAATCGGGTACGGGATGTCGAGTCCTTCGCGCTGGAAGGCGTACCAGAGCGCCGTGCGCATCTGGTCCTGCGCAAGCGACGCGCGCTCCATGTCCTGCACGAAGCAGCGGGCGCGATAGGTGATCGAGGAACTCGCGAAGTCCATCACGAGCGCGTCCGGCGGCGGTGTCGCCATCGCCAGCGGCACGTCGGCCATGGTCGCGGCAATCACGGCCTTCACGTGATTCGGCGGATGGTGATAGGCCACGCCCACTTCGATCCACACCCGCGTCGGCGGCGCCGGTGCGGAGTAGTTGACGATGGCGCCATCGGCGATGGTGCTGTTGGGCAGCGCCACCAGCGTGCTCTCGCGCGTGCGCAACACGGTCGACCGCCACGAGATCTCGGTGACCCGTCCCTCGTGGTCGCCGACCTTGATCCAGTCGCCGACCTTGTAGGGCTGATCGGCCTGCAGCGCGAGGCCGGCGATGGCATTGCCCAGCGTGTCCTGCAGCGCAAGGCCGAGGACCACTGCACCAGCCGCCGCCGTCAGCTGCAGCTTGTCGTTGAAGAACAGCACGATGACCGTCGCGAACAGCGCGATGGTGATCGCGTCCTGCAGGATGGCCGGCAGGTGGGCCGGCAATCGATCCTCACGGAAGGGGTTGACTGCGAGCACCACCAGCAGGTTGCTCA
>DATJTM010000699.1:0-2841 GCA_035503395.1 Luteitalea sp. | reverse complement strand
GTGATCACTCGCGACTGGCCGCCTCGAACGACGCGCTGACCTCACCAGGAGGGACCACGAATGCGGCAACGGAGGGGATACCAGCAGCGGTAGCTTGCGAACAGGTCCTCCATATGAGCCGTCGGACTTTGTCCGACGGTCAGTGATGCCTGTCGGCCGGACAAAGTCCGGCCGCTACACCTGTTCGACCGCCAATCGGCCGCGAATATGAGGCACTGCAGACTGCGTCAGGCCTGCTGGGAGCGGCGTTCCCGCTCGACGCGGCTGCGGGCTTCGTAGGCGGCCAGTTCGGCCGGCATCCGCTCGGCGCCGTCCTGCTTGGCGACCTCGAGCTCGAGGCGACGGGGCACGGCCCGCTCGCGGAAGACCGGCCCACCCACCATGTCGTAGTGCATGGTGCGGCGCATCGGCGTGAAGCCGGCGTCCTCGATGTTGCGGACGATCTCGACTTCGTCCATGCAGTAGCTGGCGCCGGCCGCGCGGACGACGTTCTCCTCGATCATCACGCTGCCCATGTCGTTGGCGCCGAAGGCGAGGCTCAACTGCCCGACCTTGCCGCCCTGGGTCACCCACGACGCCTGCAGGTTGTCGAAGTTGTCGAGCACGATGCGCGCGAGCGCGAGGGTGCGCAAGTACTCCACGCCGGTGAGCTCGATGCCGGCCAGCTCGGTGTGATCGGGCTGGTAGCTCCAGGTGATGAACGCAGTGAAGCCGCCGGTCTCGTCCTGCAACGTGCGCAGGCGGATCAGGTGTTCGATGCGCTCTTCAGGCGTCTCGACGCTGCCATACATCATCGTCGCCGTCGTCCGCAGTCCGTGGCGATGGACTTCGCCCATCACCGACAGCCATTCGTCAGCGGACGCTTTCCCGTAGCAGTTCAGGAGCTTGCGGACGCGGTCGACGAGAATCTCGGCGCCACCGCCCGGCACGCTGTCGAGACCGGCGTCGATGAGACGCGAGACGACGTCCGGCACCGTCAGCTTCGACGTCTTCGAGATGTGGAGGATCTCGGGCGGCGACAGCGCGTGCAGCTTGAAGGTCGGGTAGGCCGCCTTGACCGCGCGGAACAGGTCCTCGTACCACGCGATCGGCAGGTCGGGGTTGTGTCCGCCCTGCAACAGCAGCTGGTTGCCGCCAACGCTCAGCGTCTCGTCGATCTTGGCAAACAGCTCTTCGCGCGACAGCACGTACCCGTCGGGGCTGCCCACCGTGCGGTAGAACGCACAGAAGTTGCAGCGGGCGACGCAGACGTTCGTGTAGTTGACGTTGCGATCGATGATGTAGCTGACGACGCGCTCCGGGTGACGACGCACCCGGATCTCGTCGGCCAGCCGGCCGAGCAGCCAGGTGCTCGCGTCGCGATACAAGGTCAGCGCCTCGGCGGCGTCGACGCGTTCGCCTCGTCGCACCTTCGCGGCAATCGCTTCCACGGCACCCTGGGTCACGGCTTCGTCCTGCCCCTCGCTCGTCGCTGCGTCCACCATCTGCCTCACGCCCGCGCCACCCCGCCGCGCAGCCCTTCGATCACCTGCAGGACCTCCGGCCGCGCATCGACCAGCCCGGCCTGTGCGGCGAGCGTCAGGTAGCGCGACAACCCCCGCAGCGCCTCGTCATCGAGATCGTACCGGATGTTCCGGCGCAGGTACTGCTCCAGACGCGCGGCATCGCCGCCACCCGCCTCGGCCTCCTCGGCCGCCAGCAGGGGGATGGCCGTCGTGCCGTCGCGCCGCGCGGCTTCGAGGCGATTGACGACGTCGGCCGTCGCCTGTCCCGGCCACGCGGCCCATACCGCGAACACGAATGGAAGGCCCGTGAGCGTCTTCCAGGCGGCCCCGAGGTCGTGTTTCTCGAGGCCCAGTTCCTGCCACGGCGCCCGCAACGCCGGGTCGCCGATCAGCAGGGCGGCGTCGGCGACTTCCAGCATCGGCCCGAGGTCCGGCGGCGCGTCGACGTAGGCGGGATCGATGGCGAAGTGATGCTGCGCGAGCACCCGGAAGAGCGCCACCGAACTGCGCGAACTGATGTCGAGGGCCACGCTGGTCACCTCGGCGATCGGCCGCCGCGTGAACAACGCCACCGAGTTGACCGGACCGTCGCAGCCAATCGCGAGGCCCGGCACGATGTCGTACGTCACCGGACCGCGCAGCAACTCGATCGCCGGCACCAACCCGAGGTCGATCTCGCCGGCATGCAGCAGCCGCGCGCACTCCGACGGCACGTCGAACCGCACCGACACCTGCGGATCCTCGGCCAGCCCGCGCGTCAGGGGCCGGGCGTTCAGGAAACCGACGGCGCCGATGCGAGTCACGCCAGTCCCTGCCCCGCCGCCTCGCCGGCCGACGACTCACGCAAGGTCCACGCACCGTCGCGCTCGACCGGTGTCAGCGAGGCCGCCGTCACGTTGCGACGAACCTCCTCGAGGATGGCGCGGCGCGGACCGTGCGGCAGCGGGTCGAGGGCCGGCACGCCATCGATGTCGTCGGCGCCGAACAGCAGGCACGACTGCGACAGCTTGGCGCCCATCCGCGTCCAGTGCGCCTGGATGTGCGCCACGTTGTCGAGCACGAGACGCGCAAGCGCCACGTGACGCATGTCGTCGTAGCCGGTCGTCGGATGCGCCGGCGGCACCTCGACCGGCAGCGGCACACACGCACGCACGACACCACTGGCCGCCTGCCACGCCCGCAACTGCTCGAGGGCGTCGACCAGCGCATCGCCATCCAGCGGCGTGCCGAGCGTGACGGACTGCAGCGGCAGTTCAGCCGCGGCGAGCGCGGCGAGATCGGCGGCAGCCAGGCGATCCAGGCGCGCCGTGGCCACGGCATGCAGGCCGGCAGTGCG
>DATJTM010000698.1:0-2273 GCA_035503395.1 Luteitalea sp. | reverse complement strand
CGCGAGAAATCGGCGTGCGCATGGCGCTCGGTGGGCAGCGGGGCCCGATGGCCTGGTTGATTCTCCGCGGCGCGTTGCTGCTCGTCGTGGGCGGGATCGCGTTGGCCGTCCCGGCGATCTGGGGCCTTGGCGGCTATCTCCAGGGCGAGTTGCACGGCGTGGCCGCAACCGATCCCGTCGTCGCCACTGCCGCCACCGCCATCCTGGTCGTCGTCGCCACTGCGGCGGCGTTGCTCCCGGCGATGCGGGCCGCCCGCATCAACCCGATGCGGGCGCTGCGTCAGGACTGAGCGAGGCGATCCAGCGTCGTCTGCTGGCGCCTGGCGATCAGCCAGGCGATGGCATCGGCCAGGTGTTCGTCGGCGATGTGATGGTCGCCGCGCTCGACGCGCAGCGCGTGCGCCTTCATCAGGACGTCGACGTCGCGGAAGCCGGCCGGCGTCTCGAACTTGTAGCAGGCCAGTTCGACCTTGAGACCATTCCGGTCACGCAGGTAGATCGAGTCCATGAAGCCGCGATCGCGCTGGATGAACTCGAGACCATGGCGCTGGAGGCGTTCCGCGGCACGCTGGAAGGTGGCCCGCGACACGTTGAAGGCGATGTGCTCGACGCAGCCGATGTCACGCGGCGCGTCGCGTCGTGCGTCCTCGCGACCCTCGTTGGTGAACACGGTCAGCAGCCGCCCATCGCCCGGATCGAAGTACAGATGGTTCTCGTCAGGCTTGCCGAGATTGGGTTGCTCCATCACGAAGGGCATGCCGAGCACGCCTTCCCAGAAGTCGATGGCACTCTGCCTGGTCGAGCCGACGATCGTGATGTGGTGAACGCCCTGCACCTGCACCGTGTTCACGAGGCACTCCCCTGCGCGGCGCCCATCGTCCCGGCTGGTGACGCCGACCACCGCGCGCCGCGCCAGTATATGCAGCGCGCGTGGCGCATCACGTGGTACCGGTCCCGGTGAGGAAGGCCTCGACGACAGCGCGCAGGCGATCGAGGTCGACCGGCTTGACGAGATGTGCGGCGAAGCCGGCCGCGGCCGACTGCTGACGGTCCTGGTCCTGTCCGTAGCCGGTGAGCGCCACGAGGGGCACCTTCATGAGTTCGGCGTCCTCCTTGAAGTGACGGGCCAGCTGGTAGCCGTCCATGAGGGGTAAGCCGATGTCGACCAGTGCGATGGCGGGTACGGACAGCCGCGCCGCGGCCAGCGCCGAGGGACCATCGGCGGCCGTCGCCGTGGCATAGCCCTCCGACTCCAGGATGGCGGCGAGCATCTGCGCCGCGTCCTCGTTGTCATCGACGATGAGCACGCGGGCGGCATCGCCGGCGGCCGGGCCGTTGGCGGTGCCACGTGCGGCCTCGAGGTCGGCGGCGCGCCGGTCGCCCTGCGGCAGGCGAATCGTGAAGGTCGACCCGTGGCCGGGTCCGGCGCTGTGCACGGTGACGACACCCTCGTGGAGTTCGACCAGATTCCGGACGATGGCCAGGCCGAGGCCAAGCCCGCCCTCCGAACGGGCAAGCTGACGCTCACCCTGGACGAAAGTGTCGAAGACGGTGGCCTGCAGCGCTTCGTCGATGCCGACCCCGTTGTCGGCGATCGAGATGTGCACGGCGCCCTGGTCGGCGAAGGCCGACACCGAGACGCGGCCGCCGGGCGGCGTGTACTTGGCCGCGTTGCTGAGCAGGTTGGCCACGACCTGCGTCAGCCGCGCCTCGTCGGCGTCGAGGACCAGATCGGGCGCCACGAACACGTCGAGCAGGTGGCGTTGCTTCTCGAGCAACGGGCTCACCGTTTCGACGGCGCGCGCGATGATCTCGGCCAGGTGCACTGGGCGACGCGTCAGCGCGATCCGCCCGCGGGCAATGCGGGCGACGTCGAGCAGGTCGTCGACCAGCCGCACGAGATTGGCGACCTGTCGCTCGATCACGGCGCGCTCGTGCTCGATGGCGGCGATGCCGCGCATCTTCAGCAGTTCGAGCGCCGTCCGGATCGGGGCAAGCGGATTGCGGAGTTCGTGCCCGAGCATCGCGAGGAACTCGTCCTTGGCGCGGCTGGCGGCCTCGGCCTCGGTGCGCAGCCGCACGAGCTCCGTGATGTCGATCGTGATGCCGTCGAAGCGGACAGGCACGTCGTCTTCGTACTGCGCATGACCGATGGCCCGCACCCAGCGCAGGTGCCCATCGGGGCCCTGCGTGCGGTACTCGACGTCGTAGGTGGCATGCGTTGCGATCGCGTGCTCGATGGCCTGACGGGTGGGTTCACGATCGGCCGGGTG
>DATJTM010000697.1:0-2492 GCA_035503395.1 Luteitalea sp. | reverse complement strand
TGACGACGAAGTGATGCGGCGTGACTTCACAGGTGACGGCGATGCCGCGCGCCTTGCCGGCCCGGACCGCGCGCAGCGATCCCGCGGTGCTCAGGTGCGCCACGTGGAAGGGGGTCTTCGTGAGGCCCGCCAGGGTGATGTCGCGCTCGATCCACAGCTCCTCGGCTTCGCCGGGAATGCCGCGCAGGCCGAGCTCCGACGCGACCGCGCCTTCGTGCACCACGCCGTCGCCCTTCAGCGTCGGATCCTCGCAGTGGTCGATGACCAGGACGTCGAGCATGCCGGCGTATTCGAGTGCACGGCGCATCATCAGCGCCGTCCGCACCGGGTGCCCATCGTCGGAGATCGCGACGCAGCCGGCCGCCTTCAGCTCGCCGATCTCGGCCAGCTGCTCGCCCTTCTGGCCGACGGTCACCGCACCAATCGGGTAGACCCGTGCCAGGTTCGCCGCAGCCGCCTTGTCGACGATGTACCGCGTGACGGCGGCGCTGTCATTGACCGGCGACGTGTTGGGCATGCAGGCCACGGCCGTGAAGCCACCGGCCACCGCCGCGGCGACCCCGCTGGCGACCGTCTCCTTGTGTTCCTGCCCGGGCTCGCGCAGATGCACGTGCATGTCGATCAGCCCAGGCGTGACGATGCAGCCGGCCGGCACGTCCAGCACCGCCGCACCTTCGGGCACCGGCAGGTCGGTGCCGATCTTCGAGATCACGCCGTCGCGCACCTCGATGTCGAACACGCCGTCGCGGCCGTTGGCCGGATCGACGACCCGTCCGTTCCTGATCACGTAAGTCATCGTTTGCGTCATTCCTCGCTGCCGCCCCCCAGCAGGTACAGCACCGCCATCCGCACCGCCACGCCGTTGGCCACCTGTTCAAGGATCACGGCCTGCGGACCGTCGGCCACCTCCGAGGCGATCTCGACGCCGCGGTTCATCGGCCCGGGATGCATCACGATGGCATCCGGCTTCGCCAGGGCGAGCCGATCGGTGGTCAACCCGAACAGCGAGAAATACTCGCGCAGTGACGGGAAGTAGTTGTTCTGCATCCGTTCCAGCTGGATGCGCAGCATCATCACGACGTCGGCGCCGTCGAGCGCCTCCTCGATGGTCCGGCACGGAATGCCGCCCATCGCCTCGATCCCGATCGGCACCAGCGGCCGCGGCGCGGCCACGCGCACCGTCGCGCCCATCTTGCGCAGCAGCAGCAGGTTCGAGCGCAGCACGCGGCTGTGCAGCAGGTCGCCGACGATCGCCACCTGCAGCCCGTCGAGCCGGCCCTTGTGCTGCCGGATCGTGTACGCGTCGAGCAGGGCCTGGGTGGGGTGCTCGTGCAGCCCGTCACCGGCGTTGACGATGCGGGCGCGGCAGTGACGGGCGAGCTGATGGCACGCGCCCGACGAGGCATGCCGCACGACGAGCATGTCGGGCTGCATCGCCTCGATGTTGCTCACCGTGTCGAGCAGCGTCTCGCCCTTGACGACGCTCGACGTCGACACCGCGAGACTCAGCGTGTCGGCACTGAGCCGCTTCTCGGCGATCTCGAACGACGTCCGCGTCCGCGTGCTCGGCTCGAAGAACAGGTTGACGACCGTGCGGCCGCGCAACGCCGGCACTTTCTTGATCTGTCGCTCACCCACTTCGCGCATCGCGCCGGCGGTGTCGAGGATGAGCGTGATCTCCTCGGGCGAGAGGTCGCTGATGCCGAGCAGGTGACGACCACGCAATCCGGTGACCGCGGCCGACGGTGTCATGCCCCCTCCTCGAGCTGGACCTCGTCGAGGCCGTCGATCTCGTGCAGCCGCACCTGGACACTCTGCTGCGGCGACGTCGGCAGGTTCTTGCCGACGTAATCGGCCTTGATCGGCAGTTCGCGGTGCCCGCGATCGACCAGCACGATCAACTGGATGCTGCGCGGCCGGCCGTAGTCGATGATTGCGTCGAGCGCCGCGCGAATCGTCCGTCCCGTGTAGAGCACGTCGTCGACGAGCAGGATCCGCTTCGCTTCGACCGAGAAGCGGATGTCGGTGCTGCGCACGAGCGGCTGCGGGCCGACCGGGTGACGCATGTAGTCGTCGCGGTAGAGCGTGATGTCGAGCGAGCCGACCGGCAGCGTCACGTCGGCCACGTCTTTCAGGACGGCGGCGATCCGCTCGGCGATCACGACACCGCGCGTGCGGATGCCGACCAGCGCCACGTCCGACAGATCGCGATTGCGCTCGAGAATCTCGTGCGCGATGCGCGCAAGGCTGCGTTCGATGCGCGAGGCATCCATCACCGAGGACACGGGACGCTCCAGATCTCGGGGGTGCGCGCCAGCAGGACAGCGGCGCGGACGTTCGGCGGCAGACAGGCACCACCCACGCGGCAGCGCAGGTGCAGAAGGACAGGCATGAGTCGACCTCTTCGCGGCCTCACGGGACCGCACTTAAAGAGCCGGCGAAGAGTCTAGCACGCAGGGGCAGCGCGCTCCGGAACTGCGTACAGCGCGCTC
>DATJTM010000696.1:0-3402 GCA_035503395.1 Luteitalea sp. | reverse complement strand
CCGTCGTATCGGAGTCGAACAACGCCCCGAGTCCCGCCGCTGGCTGCTGCACGAGGCGCAGACCGTCGGGCGTACGGCGCAGCGAGAGGCGACGCGGCAGCGACTGCGCGCCGCGGAACGTCTCGTTGGGTTCGTCGTTGGCGTATTGCCAGTTGCTCGCCCATCCCATCCAGATCGGACCGCGATCGCTCGAAGGCAGATCGGAGAACGACAGCGACGCATAGAAGTCCTTGCCGTAGTCGGCCCAGCGCACGTCGGCGGCTGGCGTGTCGCTCACGAAGCGGGTGCCGTCGAACGTGCCGACGAAGTACTGTCCGCCGGATCCTCCGGCAACCGCGCCGGGATTGAGGTCGACGTCGAGCACCCAGCGCGTCCGTCCGGGCTCGTGCTCGATCGGCACCTCGAAGAGGTCCGGGCACTCCCACACACCACCAGTCGCGCCGGCCGGACCGAAGTCGCTGAGTGCCTCCCACTGCTTGAGATCAGGCGATCCGAAGAAGCGCACCTTGTGCTGATCAGGCAGCACCGTGACCATCACCCACCGACGGGCCGGGCCGTACCAGAACACTTTCGGGTCGCGGAAATCCTTGAGGCCGAGGTCGATGACGGGATTGCCCGCAAATTTGCTCCACGACCGTCCGCGGTCCTGGCTCACGGCGAGATTCTGTGTCTGCTTGCCCTGTCCGTGTCCCGTGTAGATCGCAACCAGGCAGGAGCGATCGTCACCCTTCCCGCGACAGAGGCCGCTCGTATTCTGGTGGTCGACGACGACGCTGCCCGAGAAGATCATCACGCCGTGCTCTTCGGCCAGCGCGAGCGGCAGGTGGTCCCACTGCAGGAGGTCCTTGCTGACGGCATGTCCCCACGACATGTGTCCCCATCGCGTGCCCTGCGGGTTGTGCTGGTAGAAGAGGTGGTATTCGCCCTTGTAGAACACGAGCCCGTTCGGGTCGTTCATGAAGTTCCGCTGGGGCGTGAAATGAATGCGGGGCCGTTGGGTGGCATCCGCAGTGGCAGGGACTGACGTACGCTGTCCCTGCGTCGTCCAGACAGCTGCGAGGGCGACGAGCGCGGCCGCGCGAAGGAAGATGGGCATGATTCGTGTAGTAGTGCGTCAGCCTAGCGCATGGCGTGCCCGCGAATCATCCGCGCCGCCGGTGTGCCCCGACTTGCTGCGGACATCCCGTCCGTTTCTGATGGAGAAGCGCATGCCCTACATCACTGCCACTGCCACGCCCGCCACCGAGCTGTACTACCAGGATCTCGGCCAGGGGCCCGTCGTCGTGCTCATCCACGGATGGCCGTTGAGTCACAAGATGTGGGAGGGCCAGATCAACGCGCTGACCGCAGCCGGTTACCGCTGCGTGGCGTACGACCGTCGCGGCTTCGGGCAGTCGGGTCGCCCGACGGGTGGCTACGACTACGACACGTTCGCCTCGGACCTGCACGACGTGCTGGTGGCGCTCGACCTGCGCGACGTAACGTTGGCCGGCTTCTCCATGGGCGGCGGCGAGGTGGCGCGCTACTTCGGCAAGTACGGCAATGACCGGGTGAGCAAGGCGATGCTGCTCGGGGCGGTGCCGCCGTTCCTGCTCAAGACCGCCGACAATCCGGAGGGCGTCGACGGCAAGATTTTCGACGACATGCTGGCTGGAGTGAAGAAGGACCGCATCGCGTTCTTCGAGGACTTCTTCAAGAACTTCTTCAACTGGAAGCCAGGATCAGGCACGCCGTCGGACGACTACGTCGCGTACACGAAGTCGATCGCCTGGCCGGCTTCGCCTCTCGCCACGCAGCAGTGCATTGTGGCGTTCGGTACGACGGACTTCCGGGCCGACCTCGCCAAGATCACCGTGCCGACGCTGATCGTGCACGGCGACAAGGATCAGATCGTGCCGTTCGAGGTCTCGGGCAAGCGTTCCGCCGAGATGATTCGTGGTGCGAAGCTCGAGGTCGTGAAAGGTGCGCCGCATGGCTTCGGCGCCACGCACGGCGACGAGCTCAACGCGCTGATGCTCGCATTCTTGAAGTCGTAACGAGCGTCACGTCATTTCGTAGCCGCCCGACTTGTCGGGCGGTTCGGACCGACAAGTCGGTCCGCTACGAATAGCACGCTGCGCTCTAATGCCGCGCGTCGGGCCAGATGGCCAAGCGGTCCGGCGTGAGTCGACGCAGCGTTCGCAGCGTGGACAGCGCGCGGGCCAGACGATGCTCGTCGCCTGGCTGCCACGCCATGCCGTATTGCGCACGAATCCGCTCCGGCAGCAGCCCAACCGTCACCGTGCGGTTCAGGGCGCGCGCCGGAGCGATCAACGTCGAGAGCCGAGGGGCCAGCACGTCGCGCGCCAGCGCCCGCGCCGTGTTGCCGACGATGATCGCGCCACTGGCTTGCATCTGCGCGATGTAGGCCTGGAGCGCGGCCCAGGACTCAGGCAGATCGTCGCTCGCCCCCAGCGCCCTCGCCACCGGGGCCGACTCCCGGCACCACTCGTCGCGTTCGTCGTCGGTCAATGGCTTGATCACCGCGCCGTACACCAGCGGCAGCGAATCCAGCAGCGTGGCGTGCACCCACGTCACCAGCGAGGGATCCTCGGCCGAGTACGGCGTCCCGGCCGTGAACGGCCCGACGCCATCACGTAAACGTCCGTTGACTCGGCGATGGATCGCCAGGATGTGATCCAGTGTGGCCCGCGCCTCGTCGGTCGTGCCGAACGTGAGGCGTCGCATCGCGGCGACCGTGTGGTGCAGGCGCACCGCCGCCGAGAGCAGTCCGCCGCGGAAGGTGCTGTGTTCGGCGACGCCGGCGGCGACGAGCGGATGCGCCAGCTGCAGGAGGATGGCCCGGCTCCAGCCGGCGAGCACGAAGCGCTCGGCGTTGATCCGCTCGCCCACGGTCACGACGCGCACCCCTCCGGCATCGCGAGCAGCAGCCGGTTCTTCGGGGTGATCGTCGACGGGATCTGCTGCGTCCAGACGCGGTAATCGCGGGCGGCGACGCGCTCGGCCCGCCGCACGTCGATCGCGAGCGACGGATCGAGCCAGCCCGTGAGACCACCCGCGTCGCAGGTGTCGACGTCGTGGCAGCACGGCAGCACCGCCACACGCGTTCGGGCGCCAGTCGCGTAGTCGAGGATCGTGTCCGTCAGCGCACCGCAGGCGTGACTCGCCACCACCACATCGTCGCCATGCAGCGACACCTCGTCGAGCGGCGAGGCCACGAGCGCGACGCGGTCACGCAGACGCGGCCAGGCCTCGACGAGTGCGTCGTGGATGCGCACCGCCGAGAGCGGCAGCGCGTGGTCGACGGCCACGGCGCGGGGCGACGTGTCGTCGAGCAGCAGCATCACGTGCGCGAGCAATCCGTGGCCGGCGGCCAGGTCCATCACGCGGCCGCCACGGAAG
>DATJTM010000695.1:0-7898 GCA_035503395.1 Luteitalea sp. | reverse complement strand
ATCATGCGGCACTACGACGGGTTCATGAAGAAGACCCGCATCCGCGGACGGAGAGGGTAGGCCGCACGTTGGCGCAACCGGGACTCAACGTGGTGATGCTCGGCCCGCCGGGGGCGGGCAAGGGCACCCAGGCGAGCCGCCTCGCGCGGCACTCCGGCGTACCCAAGATTTCGACCGGCGACATCCTGCGGGAGTCGGCGTCGGCAGGGACGCCGCTCGGGCTGGAAGCGAAAGCCCGCATCGACCAGGGCAACCTCGTCAGCGACGAGGTGGCCATTGCCATCGTCCGGGAGCGACTCTCTCGACAGGACGTGGCAAATGGGTTTATCCTTGATGGTTTCCCGCGCACGGTGATTCAAGCCGAAGCGCTGGACGAGATGATGCGGACGCGTTCGCCGCTGGCGGTGCTGCACCTGGTCGTCCCGGTGGACATCCTGGTGGGGCGGCTGCACAGCCGGCGGATTTGCAGTGTGTGCGGCACCAATGCCGACCCGACCAAGCCCGACGAAACGGTGTGCGCGGTGTGTGGTGGGGCGCTGGTGACGCGGGCCGACGACGATGAGCAGGTGGTGCGCAACCGCCTGCAGATTTACGAGGACCGGACGGCACCCCTGGTGCAGTACTACCGTGGCCGGCCGACGTTCTTCTCGATCGACGGCAACCAGGCGCCCGATGCCGTGGCGGCCGCGATGCAGGGAGCACTGGCCTCGGCGATCAGCGTCGCCCAGGGAGGTGCACGGTGATCACGTGCCGGTCGGCTGAGGAACTGGTCAAGCTGCGCGCGTCGAACCAGTTGGTGGCGCGCATCCTCGACGAGTTGCGGCGCCTGACGGTGCCGGGGGCGACGACGGCGTTGCTGGACGCGGAAGCCGAGCGGATGGTGCGCGAGGCGGGTGCGGAGCCGGCGTTCAAGGGGTATCGCGGGTTTCCCGCGACCATCTGCGCGTCGCGCAATCACGAGGTGGTGCATGGCATCCCCTCGCCGACGCCGCTGGTGGAGGGCGACATCCTCTCGATCGACATGGGGGTGAAGCTCGACGGGTACTACGGCGATTCGGCGGTGACGGTCGGGGTCGGGGCGATTGCCGCCGATGCGCGTCGGCTGCTGGAGGTGACCGAGGCGTCGCTCTACAAGGGCATCGACGCGGTCCGGCCGGGGGCGCGGGTGACCGACATCGGTCAGGCCGTGCAGCAGTATGTGGAAGGGCAGGGGTTCACGGTGGTGCGCGACTTCGTCGGGCACGGCATCGGGACCAAGCTGCACGAGGAACCGCAGATCCCGAACTACGGACCTGGCGGGCGCGGGCCGCGGCTCTCCGAGGGCATGGTCCTCGCGATCGAGCCGATGGTGAACGCGGGCCGGCCGTCGGTGCGGGTGTTGTCGGACGGGTGGACGGCGGTGACGACCGACGGCAAGTTGTCGGCGCACTTCGAGCACACGGTGGCGGTGACGGCCGACGGGTTCGAGATTCTGACGTTGCGGCCGGTGCCGCAGCAGGTCGGCGCGGCGCTCTGAGAGAGGACGGGCTGTCGCAGCCGTCCATGACGAGGGCGTCCGGAGATGGGCGAAGGGCTGCGCGGCACGGTCATCGAGCAATTGCCGCAGGCGCTGTATCGCGTGAGCCTCGATTCGGGGCATGTGATCACGGCGCACGGCACCGGGGACATCCGCCGCAACTTCGTGCGGATCCTGGTGGGGGATCGGGTGGTTGTGCGGGTGTCGCCGTTCGACGTCACGCGCGGCCGGATTGTAGAAAGGCTGTAGGGAGGGCCGGCTCGCCGAGCCGGCCGTGACCACGCCACACCGAGGCAGGGGACGCTTCGGAGAGGCCTGCCAACGGCCTGACGAGAGGGAAACATGAAGGTCAGAGCATCGGTCAAGCGCATTTGCGTGAAGTGCAAGATCGTCCGCCGGCGCGGTGTCGTCCGGGTGATTTGCGACAACCAGAAGCACAAGCAGCGGCAGGGATAGAGGCATGGCACGTATTGCAGGCGTGGATCTCCCGCGGACCAAGCGCGTCGAGATTGGACTGACGTACATCTTCGGGATCGGGCGCAAGCGCTCGGGCGACATCCTTCAGGCGTCGGGCGTGAGCCCGGACGTGCGGGTCAAGGACCTCACCGAAGAAGATGTGCGGTCGATCTCGAAGGTGATCGAGGATCAGGGTGGCGTGGAAGGCGACCTCCGCAAGGAGATCTCGCTGAACATCAAGCGCCTCATGGAGATCGGCTGCTACCGTGGCCTGCGGCACCGTCGCAGTCTGCCGGCCCGTGGCCAGCGGACGAAGACGAACGCGCGTACGCGGAAGGGCCCGCGCAAGGGCGCGATCGCCAAGAAGAAGACGGTGTAACCCATGGCAGACGAGAAGAAGTCAGGCGCGGCTGGCCGCAAGAAGGTCTTCAAGAAGCGCGGCGAGAAGAAGGTGGTCCACTCCGGTGTGGCCCACATCCAGGCCTCGTTCAACAACACGCTCGTCACGATCACCGACGCCGAAGGCAATGTGGTGTCGTGGTCCAGCGCCGGCGCGATCGGCTTCAAGGGTTCGCGCAAGGGCACACCGTTTGCCGCCACGCAGGCGGCGATGAATGCCGGCACGGCGGCCAAGGCCGTCGGCATGCGGACCCTCGAGGTTCGCGTCAAGGGACCGGGTGCGGGTCGCGAATCGGCCGTCCGCGCTCTTTCCAACGTCGGGATGGACGTCAAGACCATCCGCGACGTCACGCCGATTCCGCACAACGGCTGCCGGCCGCCCAAGAAGCGTCGCGTCTAGCGTCGCGGGCCGTCCGTCGGTCGTCCAAAAGGGAGGGCACGCCTCGCGCGTGCTGTTCCGCGCGCTCGCTGCGCGCGTCGTGAGAAGGACACGAAGAAGTACATGGCTCGATATATCGGACCCGTCTGCCGGTTGTGCCGGCGAGAGGGCATGAAGCTCTTCCTCAAGGGCGAACGCTGCTACACCGAGAAGTGCGCGATCGAGAAGCGCAACCTGCCGCCGGGGCAGCACGGCAAGGCGCGCAAGGCGAAGATGCTCGGCTACGGCCTGCAGCTGCGCGAGAAGCAGAAGGTCAAGCGCACCTACGGTGTGCTCGAGAACCAGTTCCGCCGCTACTTCGAGACCGCCGATCGTCAGCGCGGGATCACCGGCGAGACCCTCCTGCAGCTGCTCGAGCGGCGCCTGGACAACGCGGTCTACCGCCTTGGCTTCGCCACCTCGCGGCCGCAGGCCCGTCAGCTGGTCAAGCACGGCCACTTCCTCGTCAATGGCAAGAAGGTAGACATCCCGTCCTACCAGCTGCGCCAGGGCGACGTGGTCACGCTCCGCCAGTCGAGCGACAAGAACCCGGCCATCCTGCATGCGATGGAAGAGGTGAAGGGACGCGGGGTGCCCGAGTGGCTCGCCCTGGACGCGGCCGCGCCGTCGGGTCGTGTGGTGTCGTTGCCGACGCGTGAGCAGATCAACCTGCCGGTGCAGGAACAGCTGATCGTCGAGCTCTACTCGAAGTAGCCGGAGGCATCCGGCAGGCCGTCCGCAACGTCGGGCGGCCAGCCCTGGACGCAGAGGCGCAGAGGCGCCGCGTCCGGGTCTTTCATCAGACTGGAAAGGACTACATCGATGCTGTGGAAGGGGTTCCAGCGCCCGAAGCGACTCGACGTCGACCGCGAGAGCCAGAACGGCCGATTCGGGCGGTTCACCGCGCAGCCGTTCGAGCGCGGGTGGGGTACCACCATCGGCAACGCGATGCGCCGGGTGCTGCTGTCGTCCATCGAGGGCGCAGCGATCACCGCGGTGAAGATCGAGGGTGTCCAGCACGAGTTCTCGCCCGTCGAGGGCGTCGTGGAAGATGCCACCGACATCATCCTCAACCTCAAGCAGGTGCCGTTCAAGCTGCATGGGGACGAGACCAAGATGCTGTACGTCCGCGTCGACAAGGCCGGGCCGGTGCACGCGCGTGACATCGAGGTCGACCAGTCGGTCGAAGTGCTCGATCCCGACGCGCACATCGCCACCGTGTCCGAGGGCGGCAAGCTGTACATGGAGCTGCGCCTGAAGAACGGCCGCGGCTATGTGTCGGCCGACCGCAACTTCGACGAGGATCTCGGCATCGGCTGGATTCCGGTGGACTCGGTCCACTCGCCCGTCCGCAAGGTGAACTACCTGGTGGAATCGGCGCGTGTCGGCCAGAACACCGACTACGACAAGCTGACGCTCGAGGTCACGACCAGCGGCGCCATCTCGCCGACCGAGGCGATTGAGTTGTCGGCGCAGCTGCTGCGCGACCACCTGTTCATCTTCGGTGGCGACGATGACGACGATGTCGCCGTCGGCGAGAGTGGCGACGCCACGCCCGCGACGCTGACCGAGGAGAGCAACGAGCATCTCGACAAGAGCATCGAGGAGCTCGAGCTGTCGGTCCGGTCGTACAACTGCCTGAAGAACGCCAACATCCGCTCGATCCGCGAGCTGGTGGCCAAGACCGAGAACGACCTGCTGAAGACGAAGAACTTCGGCCGCAAGTCGCTCAACGAGATCAAGGAGATCCTCCAGACCATGGGTCTCAGCCTCGGCATGAGCGTGGAGCAGCCTCAGTAGGAACCTGGCAGGCTGCAGGCTTCAGGCTGCAGGCTACGTGAATCAGGTAGCCCGTAGCCCGATGCCCGCAGCCGTGGTCCTGCGGATGAGACGAGCAGAACGATGAGACACGCTGTTGCCCACCGCAAGCTCGGTCGCGTCACCGAGCACCGCATCGCGCTCCTGCGCAACCAGGCCCAGGCCCTCCTTCGCCACGAGCGGATCGAGACCACGGTGCCCAAGGCCAAGGAGCTGCGTCCGTACGTCGAGCGCATCATCTCGATCGCCAAGCGGAGCCTCGTGCCGCAGGGCACCGACGAGGAGAAGCGGATTCGGCGCATGACGGCCGAGCGCCTCGTGGCGCGCGACGTTGCCGACAAGAAGATCGTCACCAAGCTGTTCGACACGCTGGCCCCCCGCTTCTCGGAGCGTCCGGGCGGCTACACGCGCCTGCTCAAGCTGGGACAGCGCCGCGGCGACGGCGCCGAAGTCGCCCAGATCGAGCTCGTGGGCAGCGAATACGACCCGAACGCCAACGCCCCCGAGGCCGGCGAGGCCGAGGTGCCGCAGAAGGGCCTGCGTGGCCGTGCTCGCGCTGCCGTGAAGAAGCTGCAGGACGAGGGCGCCCCCGAGCTCGAGTCCAAGCCGAAGCGCGCGCGCAAGAGCGCCAAGAAGGCCGAGTAGTTCGGCCTTCGTCGGTCGGCCGTCGGCCTTCGATCGAGCCCCGTCGCACGACGGGGCTCTTTTTCGTTCAGGGCAACCGTCAACTCGGCAGTCGGCAGTCGGCAGTAGGCAGTAGGCAGTCCGCAAGTCGGCCGTGGACGTCACTCCCGCCCCAAGTAGGGTCGCCCCATCCGAATCCGCCTTCTCGTTGGTAGCTGGTCGTGCGCCCTGCCAACGCTCGCCCCGCCCGTACCCCGTGCCCCGCACCCGGCACCCCGTACCCGGCACCCCGTACCCGGTACCCAGTACCCAGTACCCACCCGTAGGCTGCAGGCCCCGCGGAGTTCGCCGCGCTTCTCGGCGGCGTTTGCGTCTCTGATGGCACGCGACGCAGTGATTGCGCTGGCCCTGCGGACGCAGGCCGGCCGATGGGTGTGGTCGATTGCGGCGTTCCTGTTCCCGTCGCTGGCCGTCGTCGAGCACGCCGGCGCTGCCAGCGCGGTGCTGTTGTACCTGGTGGAGACCGCCGTCGCCCTCGGCATCCTCAGTCTCCGCCTCCAGATCGCGTGGCGGGCGAGCCGGGACGAGCCCGAGGCGCGCCAGCGGCTGCTGCGGACGCGTCGTGGCATGACCGGCGTGCGGACGATGGTCGTGGTCGGCCTCGCCTGGGGCCTTGGGCTGGTCGGAGTGCTGATCGTGACGGCCGATCAGTCGACCACCGTTGCGTCGCTCACGCAGCGCATCGGCCCGATGGTGGGGACCCTGTTGCTCGCCGCCATCCTCGACACCGTGATGGCGCCTGTCCGCACGCCGGCCTGGCTCGAGACCGGGCTGGCCTGGCAGGCCAGTCGCGCCAGCATCGTGGTCGTGTCGATGTTGATCGGCGGTCCGCTCGCGTTCGTGTTCGGCCCCTCGGCCCTGGTGTGGAGTTTCCTCGGCATGCGATTGTTCGCCGATCTGGGCGGCTTCAGGGCCAGCGAGCGCGAGCGCATCCGCGCCAACATGTTCGATGCGCCGGTGGACTCGACGGTGGCGACGGCCGCTGGGCCGAAGGCGCCTCCACGCTTCTCGCCGTCGCACGCCAGGCATGGCATCGACGACCCCGGTCGGTTGCCGGACTGAGCGCCCCTCGCCGCGTGGGCCCTGCACCACCCGACGTTGCCGGACCCCGGACCACCGCTTGCACCTGCCAACTCTCGCATCTCAGAATCGTCACGGATGAGTGCCGTCGACTGGGGTCGCCTGAAGACGGCGTTCCACACCGCGATCGAAATACCGTCGTCCGATCGTCCGGCGTATCTCGACGTCGCCTGTGCCGGCGACCCGGAGATGCGGCGCGAGCTCGACGCGCTGCTGGCCGACGCCGACGAGCCCGACTGCCCGATCGAACGGCAGGCCGATCACATGCGCAGCTGGCTTCGTGCGGCCGTCCCTCCGGGCACGCGCGTCGGCGTCTACGAGATCGTGCGCGAACTCGGGCGCGGCGGCATGGGCACGGTGCTGCTCGCGCGCCGCGCCGACGGTCAGTACCACCACGACGTTGCCCTGAAGATGGTGCGCCGGACGCTGTCGGCGCCGGAACTCGAGACCCGCTTCCGGCGGGAGCGCCAGATCCTGGCGTCGCTGGCCCACGCCAACATCGCGCGGCTGCTCGACGGCGGCGTCACTGCCGAGGGCGAGCCGTACCTGGTGATGGAATATGTCGACGGCGAGCCGTTGCTGGCCTTCGCCGCCAGGCAATCGCTCGACGCGCGCGCCCGGGTGGCCCTCGTGCTGCGGGTCTGTCGCGCCGTCGGCTACGCACATTCCCGGCTCGTCGTCCATCGCGACATCAAGCCGTCGAACATCCTGGTCACCGCCGACGGCGAGCCGAAGCTCGTCGACTTCGGCCTGGCCAAGATTCTCGACGAAACGCTGGCCGACGCGCAGGGGCACACGCTGACGGCCTTCCGCGCGTTCACGCCGGCTTACGCATCACCGGAGCAGATCACCGGCCACGAGGTCTCGACCGCCACCGACGTCTATGCGCTCGGCGTCGTGCTCTACGAACTGCTCACCGGCGCCCCGCCGTTCGACTTTGCCGGCAGCCGCATCACCGACATCCTGCGGGTCATCGAGACGGTCGATCCTGCGCGGCCCAGTGATGCACTGCGCAGCAGGGACGGGGGCCGCCCGCCCATCGCGCCGGACCAACTGGCCGGCGATCTCGACAACATCATCCTGACCGCCATCCAGCGCGTGCCCGAGCAGCGGTACGAGTCGGTGACGGCGCTGGCCGCGGATCTCGAACGGTACCTGGAGGGACGGCCCGTCCTGGCGCGCACGCAGACCTGGCGCTACCGGGCCGGGAAGTTCGTGCGACGGCACGCGCTCGCCGTGGCCGTCTCCGTGCTCGTCACCGCGGCGCTCGTCGCCACGCTCGTGTTCGCGCTCTGGCAGGCGGGCGTCGCACGCCAGGAGCGGGACCGGGCGGCGCAGCGGTTCAACGACGTGCGGCGGCTGGCCAACGCGCTGCTGTTCGATATCGGTCCCAGGGTCGAACGACTGCCTGGCGCGACCGACGCACGGCAAGCCCTGCTCGGGCGGGCCGTGGACTACCTCGACAGCCTTGCCGCCGAGTCGTCCGACGACCTGACGCTGGCCGCCGAACTCGCGGCCGCCTACGAG
>DATJTM010000694.1:0-2035 GCA_035503395.1 Luteitalea sp. | reverse complement strand
CGTGTTGACGCGGTCGGCGACGTATTCGGTGCGGAACTCCTCCTCGATGCTGCCGCCTTCGTTGGTCTGGCGATGCAGACGGTTGAAGGCGGTGGCGACGCGTTGCTCGCGGGTCGGATTCGGCAGCAGGTCGCCGGCCAGCTGCCACGTCAGGAACGTGTCGTACGGCAGGTTGCGCCGGAAGGCATCGATCACCCAATCGCGATAGGCCGAGACGTCGCGCGTGACGTCGGCCTGATAGCCATAGGTGTCGGCGTAGCGCGCGAGGTCGAGCCAGTCCTGCGCCATTCGCTCGGCGTAGGCCGGCGAGGCCAGCAGGCGATCCACGACCCGACCGACGGCGCCGGGGCGCCGGTCGGCCAGGAACGCGTCGATCTCGGCCGGTCCCGGTGGAAGGCCGGTCAATGAGAACGTGACCCGTCGAAGCAGGGTTGCGGGGTCCGCCGGCCCCGACGCACTCAGACCCTGGGCGATGAGGCGCTCGCGCACGAATGCGTCGATGGGATGCTCGAGGCTTCGAGCTCCTGTCAGCGGGACTGGGGGGCTGACGATCGCCTCCCACGACCAGTGGGGCCTGTACTCGGCGCCCGACGACACCCATCGCGTAAGCAGCGCCTTCTCGTCGGCCGTCAGCGCCAGGTGCGCATCGGCCGGCGGCATCACGTCATCGTCGTCGGCGGGCAGACTGATGCGGCGAACGAGCTCACTGCGATCGGGGGCGCCGGGCACGACCACGGCGCGCCCTTCGTCGAGCGTCGACAGCAATCCCTCGCGGGTGTCGAGCCTGAGCTTCGCCTTGCGCTTGCTGGCGTCAGGACCATGGCAGCGGAAGCAGCGGTCGGACAGCAAACGCCGCGCGGCTGCGCTGACGTCGTCGGTGGCCGCGTCGGTGCGAATCGCGGAGGCCGCCCGGATGTCCGTCACCCGGCGTGCCTGCACGCCCTGCAAGAACGCCGACGCCAGTGCCAGCACGACGACGAGCGTCGCGACCGGGCGCGCGGCACGCCATGTCATGGGCGCATTCTGGGAACGGGTTCCTGGCGGTGTCAACCGTTGACGGCTCACACATGCAGGTAGGGCCGGCTGTCCCAGCCCGGCCCGTCAAAGCCAAAGGTCGAAAAGGGCAACAAGTTCAAAAAGGGACGCCCAAGCCCCGCGAATCGGCCAGACTGGTAGGCGCAATGACGGATGACAAGTCTGAAGTCGGGCCGGACGCGGCCGAGGCCGTGCGACTCGCACTCCGCGGATGGCAGCAGCGGATCCAGGCGGTGCTCGAGGTGGCGCGAGATGACGAAGACCTGCCGGCGCGGTTGCCGGTGCTGGTGACGGTCGCGTCGGAATTGGTGACCGCGCTCGGGCAGGCTGTCGACGGACTCGACCGGGTGCCGGCGCTGCCGGTCGAAGTGTTGCCGCTACGGCTGGCGGCCGGGCAGGCCTACGACCTGCTGCGCGGCATCGAGCTCTGGCACCGTCCGACCAGCGTCGGAGCACTGCGCAAAGCCCGCGATCACTTCCGCATCGCCGCCGACCGGCTGCAGGGTACCGACGGCGAGTCGCCAGTGGACGACTGATGGAGGCAGACCTCGCCACGCTGCTCGATCGCATCCGTCGTGAGGGCGTCGAACACGACGCGGCGACGCCTGACCGGCGCGATCGCTACCGGAACCTGGAGCCGGACTCGGGTGCGTTCCTGAATGTGCTCGTGCGAGCGATTGGCGCGCATGCGGCCCTGGAACTGGGCACGTCGACCGGCTACTCCACCCTGTGCATCGCCGACGCCTTGCGGACGACCGGCGGACGATTGCTGACCGTCGACGTCGACGAGGGGCGCTCGGCCAGGGCGCTCGAACATCTGCGGGAAGCAGGGCTCGAGTCCGTGGTCGACGTGCGTGTCGCCGACGCCGGCGTCACGCTCCAGCAGCAGCTCGATGCGTCGCTCGACTTCGTCTTCCTCGATGCCGAGCGCGACCAGTACGTGGCGTACTGGCCGCACCTGCGGCGAACGCTGCGACCAGGCGGCCTGCTCGCCGTCGAC
>DATJTM010000693.1:0-2754 GCA_035503395.1 Luteitalea sp. | reverse complement strand
TCGTGCTGAGCGAGGCGGCGTGGCAGCGCCGGCTGGGTGGCCGTGCGGACACCATCGGTCGATCGATCCGCGTCGACGGGGTGCCGCACGAAGTGATCGGCATCCTGCCATCGCGGTCGATGTTGCCGCTGCCGGATGCCGACGTGTGGCTGCCCGCGATCACGCAAGGGCTCGCTCCCGCCGAATTGTGGGGCACGAGCTATTACGCATTGATCGGGCGAGTGAAGGCCGGGCGTCCGGTCGCCGAGGCCACGGCCGACTTGCGACGCCTCGCGCCGATCGTGCGCGACAGCTATCCGTGGCGCATGCCGGACGTGTTCGGCGCCAACATCGCCGCGATTCCGCTGCTCGAGAGTGCTGTGGGCGACGTGCGCACTCGGCTGGGCATCCTCGCCGTCGCCGTCGCGCTGCTGCTGGCCTCGGCCTGCGCCAACGTCGCCACACTGGTCCTGTCCCGCGCATTGGTGCGCGAGAAGGAGCTTGCGGTGCGCGCGGCGATCGGGGCGTCGCGTCGCCGACTGCTGCAGCAACTCCTCACCGAGACGCTGCTGTTGTGGCTGTGCGGTGGCGTGCTCGGCCTGCTCGTGGCGTGGTTCGGACTCGATCTGCTTCGGAACTGGCTGCCACCCGACGTGCCGCGCGTGCAGAATCTCGCCGTGGACTGGCGCGCGGTGGCGGTGGCGCTCGGAGCCACACTCGTCACCGGACTCGGCTTCGGTGTCCTGCCGGCATGGCGGATGTCGCGGCCGCAGCTGGTGGCGTTCCTGAAGCCCAATGACGGTGGTGTGGCGACGACGGCCGGGCGTCAGCGCGTGGTCAAGGGGCTCGTCGTGGCGCAGTTGGCGTCGGCGGTCGTCCTGGTGACGGGCAGCGTCGTGCTGTCGCGCTCGGTGTGGAATCTCACGCAGGTGCCGCCGGGCTTCGACCCGACTGGCGTCCTCTCGGCCGTGCTGACGCCGGACCGTGCGGCGTGCGAGACACCCGAGGCGTGCCGCACGTTCTATCAGGATGTGCTCGATCGGCTCACGGCGCTGCCACACGTGACAGCCGCTGGTTACGCGAACCTGGCACCACTCGCGGGAGAGACCAACATCTTCGCGATCGATGTGCAGGACCACGCCGTGGCACCCGGCGCGCCTGCGCACACCGCGATGCGCCAGGTGGCCTCGCCCGGCTATTTCGACGCCCTCGATCTCGGCGTCGTGCGCGGCCGCCCGCTCCAGCCGGCTGACGCCGATTCGGGCGATCCCGTCGTGGTGATCAACGAGGCCTTCGCCCGTCGGTTCTGGCCGGGGCAGGACCCGGTGGGCAAACGGCTCCGCTACGTGTGGCAACCGACCTGGCGCACCATCGTCGGCGTGGTTGCTGACGTGAAGCAGGCGGGGCTGGCGTTGCCTGCGCCACCGGCGTTCTACCTGCCATACGGGCAGGACTCGCCGCGCGACCTCACGCTGTTCGTCGAGTCGTCGGCGGCCTGGCCCCTCGTCGCCAGCGACGTCCGTCGCGTGGTGGCGGCCATCTCACCGGACGTGCCGGTGAGCGCGGTGCAGCCGGTGCAGTCGCTGGTCGATCGATCGCTTGCGGGCTCGACGGCGCTCTTGGCCCTCATCACGCTGTTCGGCGCGGTCGTCGTGCTGCTCGGCGGGATTGGTACCTACGGCGTGCTGGCCAGCACGGTGGCCGCCCGTCGACGTGAGCTCGGGATCCGGCTCGCACTCGGCGCGGCGCCGTCCACGGTGCGACGGCTCGTCGTCGGCGACGCCTTGCGCCTGTGCGGTCTGGCGGTTCTCGTCGGCATGCCGCTGGCGGTGATCGCCACGCGGAGCGCGACGTCGCTCCTCTACGGGACGGGCGCCACCGATCTTGCCGTGCCGTTGATCGTGCTGGCCGTGATGTCGGCGATCGCGCTGGCCGCCGCAGCGCTGCCCGCCGTCCGCGCCGCCCGGGTGGATGTGTTGAAAGCCGTGAAGGACGCATAGGCGGCTGAAGTCGCCGCCGGCCGGATAGGCCGGCGCCGTTTCGGGGGCGCCTCGGGGAGGCGCCCCTACCGGCCAGATACAGGAAGTCGCCTACGCCGCGCTGGTCTTTGCGGTGTTGGGCACGCGCGCTGCCGGAGGCCAACGGCGCAACGTCACCTGCCGGACGACGACGCTCGCAGAAGCGTAACGATCTGTTGACGGTAATGAACGCTGCATGAGGCGCCCGCGCGTGGATAGCGCAATGGGCCGGGTCGGGACCCTGCTTCGCCTCACGGCTTCGTGCGCGTTGCAATCGGCCTACTGGTTGCGCTTTATGCGCTGCACCTTCATGGGCAGCCGGGCAGCTCCCAGCAGACGACGTACTGGGTCCCGCGGGTAGGGGCACGTCCCCCGACGTGCCCATCAATCGGCGCCGGCCGACTAGGCCGGCGACCGCTTCTGGGCAAGAACCAACAATGAACTGCCGATCGGCATGTCGAGCATGCGGAGCAGGCCGGCCTCGAGTTTCAGCACGCCGGTCAGCGCGTGATTGACCGGCGCCGATGGAATGCCGATCTCCTGCTGCGCCTCGGCCGCGGGCTTCAGCCCTCGACGCCGCTGCCACCAGCGCAGGCCGAACATGATGGGGAAGAGCGTCGTGTTGGTGAACGTCAGGCGCTCGACATGAAAGCCGGCCGACTCGATCGCCGCGTGCAACTCGCCGTGCTCGTAGCGATGCGCTTCCTCGGCCAGCACTGCGTGATCACCGCGCAGCGACTCGAGCGCCGCGACGTTC
>DATJTM010000692.1:0-2419 GCA_035503395.1 Luteitalea sp. | reverse complement strand
GCCGGCCCAGATCGACGCGGCGCGCGCCGCGCAGGCGGGTGGGCGCGCTCGCATCCCGAACGGCCGGCTCGTGGCTGGTGCGCAGATCAACACCGGCTATTCGTGGCACGTCGAGGACGTCGAGTTCGCAGAGGCGACGATCGAGCTGTGTGACGGTCTCCCCTCTCACGTGCAGCGGGAGGGCGTGAACTTCGGTGGCGGACGCTACTGCCCGTGGAGCGCGCAGGTGCTGTCAGTCGAGACGGTGAGGTAAGCGCGCCTCGCTGAGGCGCCCGCTTACGGCTACCTCAAAGTGTCAGCACGAGCTTGCCGATGTGATCGCCCTGTTCGAGGGCGGCGTGGGCAGCGGCCGCCTCGGCGAGTGGCCAGGTGCCGTGGATGACGGGTCGCACGTCGCCGGCCGTCAGCCACGGCCACACGCGCGCTTCCATCGCCGCGACCATGCGCGCCTTCTCGGCCGCCGGTCTCGGGCGCAGCGTCGAGCCCGTGAGCGTCAGGCGGCTGCGCATCACACGCGAAACGTCGACAGTGCCCTTGCTGCCCTGCAGCACCGCAATCTGCACGAGGCGGCCATCGTCGGCGAGCAGCGCCACGTTGCGGGCCACGTAGTCACCACCCACCATGTCGAGGATGACGTCCACGCCACGTCCGTCCGTCTCGGCGTTCAGTACGTCCACGAAGTTCTCCGAGCGGTAGTTGACGGCGCGCGTCGCCCCGAGACGGACGCACGCCGCGCACTTCTCCTCGGATCCCGCGGTGGCGAAGACCGTGGCGCCGTGACGATGCGCGAGCTGGATGGCGGTGGTGCCAATCCCGCTGGAGCCGCCGTGGACGAGAAACGTCTCGCCGGGCTGGAGACGACCGCGCTCGAAGACGTTGCCCCACACGGTGACGAAGGTCTCCGGTAGCGATGCGGCTTCCAGCCAGCTGAACGACGCGGGCCGCGGCAGGCACTGCACTTCCGGGGCCACGGCGTACGACGCATAGCCGCCTCCGGCCAGCAGCGCGCATACCTCGTCGCCGACGCGCCATCGCCGGACGTCCGCTCCGCAGGCGACGACCGTGCCGGCGACCTCGAGGCCGGGCAGGTCCGGCGCGCCGGGCGGCGGCGGATACTTCCCGGCCCGCTGCAGCAGGTCGGGACGATTGATGCCCGCGGCGCGCACCTCGATGAGCACCTCGCCAGGGCCGGGCGTCGGGACGGGGCGCGTGGTCGGTCGCAACACCTCGGGACCGCCAAACGCGCTGATCTCGACGGCCGTCATCGTCTCGGGCACGGTCATGCGACGAGCATACGCGCGCACCTCGTATGATGGGCGGATGGCCGCGCGCCGCTCGTTCGTCCGTGGGGCCTTCCTGCCCGTGCTGCGCCTGGCCCTGCCCGTTGTCGCCGCCGAACTCGGCTGGATGGGGATGGGCGTCGTCGACACGCTGATGGTCGGGCCCCTGGGTGCCGCCGCGCTCGGGGGCACTGGCATCGGGAGCACGCTCTTCATCGCCATCGGCATCTTCGGCATGGGGCTGCTGCTCGGCCTCGACACGACCGTCTCGCAGGCCTTCGGGGCCGGACAGCGCGACGAATGCGACCGCTGGCTGGTGGCCGGTATCTGGCTGGCGCTGCTGGTGACCGTGCCGTTGGCGCTGCTCCTCTGGCTGGTCCACGCCAACCTGCCCGCGTTCGGCTTCCACCCCGACGTCCTGCCACATGTGCAGGCCTACTTTCCCATCGTCGCACTGAGCCTGCCACCGCTGGTCCTCTACGCCGCGCTGCGTCGTTACCTTCAGGCGTTGTCGCACGTCGGCGTCGTCGCCTTCACGCTGGTGTCGGCCAACCTCGTGAACGTGGTGGTCAACTGGGTGATGATCTATGGCATCGGGCCGTTCCCGGAACTCGGCGTCCGCGGCGCCGCCTGGGCGACGGTCCTCTCGCGGGTCTACATGGTGGCGGTGCTCGCCTGGACGTCGTGGCGGCTGCATCGCGGGGCACCGGCGGCCCCGTCGTGGCGACTGCCGGTCGATCGCATCCGCCGGTTGCTGGCACTGGGTGGTCCGGCGGCGGCGCACCTCACGTTCGAGGTCGGCGTGTTCAGTGCCGTCACCGCGATCGCCGGCCAACTCGAGCCGGCCGCACTGGCGGCGCATCACATCGCGCTGAACATCGCGAGCGTGGTGTTCATGGTGCCGCTCGGCGTGTCGGCGGCCGCCGCGGTGCGGGTCGGCCAGCACATCGGTCGTGGCGATCCGTACGGAGCGAAGCAGGCGGGCTGGGCGGCCATCCTCCTCGTGCTCGTGATCCAGGCCGTCTCGGCGCTGGCGTTCGTCTCCGTGCCGGTGCTCTTCATCCATCCGTTCTCGGTGGAGCCGGCGGTCGTGGTGATCGCGGTGCAACTGCTCGGCATCGCGGCGGCGTTCCAGTTGT
>DATJTM010000691.1:0-12698 GCA_035503395.1 Luteitalea sp. | reverse complement strand
CCGGCCTGGATGTTGGCCGACGAACGGACGATGACGCCGGTGACCGGCAAGCCGCCGAGGAACCCGGAGAGTGTGTTGGCAAGCCCCTGACCAATCAGCTCCCGGTCCAGGTTGGCGCGCGGTCCGGTATGCAGCTTGTCGGTGGCCACCGCACACAGCAGCGACTCGACGCTCGCCACCGCCGCGATTGTGATACCGCCGACCAGCACTGACATCCACATTTCGCTCGACGGCCACGCCGCCAGCGACAGACCTGCCTGAAACCCGCCCTGGAGGTTGATGCGTTCGACCTGGAGGCCCAGCGCCACCGAGGCGGCGGTGGCCGTGAGGACGGCGACGAGCGAGGCCGGCACGGCTGACAAGGGCTTGGGCACCCACTGCCAGGCGAGCAGCAGGGCGATGGTGGCGAGTCCTAAGAACGCCGCCGGGGCGTGGAGATCAGCCAGCTGCGCCGGCAACTCCAGCAGATTCTTGAGGGCCTTGCTCTCGGGCGCGCCGCCCAGCACCACGTGCAACTGCGCCAGAGCGATGGTGATGCCGATGCCGGCGAGCATGCCGTGCACCACCGCCGGCGACACCGCCAGGCAGACGCGCGCGATGCGTGCGGCGCCAAGCACGACCTGCACCAGACCGCCGACGACCACCGCGGCGGCGACCAATCGCCAGTCACCGAACTGTTCGACCAGTCCGAAGACGATTGCGGTCAACCCAGCCGCAGGGCCTGTAACCTGAAGCGGTGCGCCAGCGACCAAACCGGTCACAATGCCGCCGACGATGCCAGCGATGAGGCCGGCCATGATCGGGGCACCCGAGGCCAGCGCGATGCCGAGCGACAACGGGATGGCGATCAGGAACACGACCAGCGAGGCCAGAATGTCCTGGCGCGGAGCCGTGAAGAGTCCCGGGCGAGCCGCCGGGGGTGTGGCGAGCAGCGGCGCAGTGGTGGGCATGTGCATGGCGACGTCCCACTATGCGACGCCGTTGCGCGTCACGCGTGACGGAACTGATCGGATTGGTGTGATGATTCGATGATGCCTGGCGAAGTCCTTTGCTATCAATTCGATGACGTAATCGTCGACTTGCGGGCCGGACGCGTCCTGAAGGGCGGTCTACCGCTCGCGCTGGAGCCCAAGGCCTACGACCTGCTCGTGCTCCTGGCGTCGCGGGCCGGCGCCCTGGTCAGCAAGCAGGACGTCCTGGACCAGGTATGGGCCGGTGTCTACGTTACGGACAACGCGGTGGCGCGGGTCATCGCCCAGCTCCGCCGCGCGCTGGGTGACTCGGCGCGCGAGGCCCGCTACATCGAGACGGTGCCGACCCGCGGCTACCGGTTCATTGGCGAGGTGACCAGGGACGTCGCCCCCGTCCAGACATCCATCCCGCCCACGGCCGCGCCTCGCGCCGAGGCACTTGCGCCAGCCGTGGCGCCTCCGATCGCGACCCGGGACGGCGGGCCGGGTCCAGCGGCACCGCCGACTGCGTCGGCCTCGCATCCAGTGTGGGCGGCGGGGCTGGCGCTCGTCGCCCTGCTCTCGTTCTTCTTCGCCTGGAGGTCGCAGCGCGCACCGGTGGTCACGGCCGGGGCGCCGCTGCGCACGCAGATCACCTCGTCGGCGGCGCTGGATGCCTTCCCCACCTGGTCGCCCGACGGCCGCGCCATCGCCTATGCGAGCGACCGCAGCGGCCGCTTCGAGCTGTTCGTCCGCGACCTGGCCGCCGGTGGCGATCGCCTCGCGCTGACCAGCGACGGGCAGCACAACGTGCAGCCGGCCTGGTCGCCTGACGGCCAGAGCCTTGCGTACCACTCGTCGGGCCAGGGCGGCATCTGGGTGATCCCGCGCCACGGCGGTACCCCTCGGCAGATCAGTCCATTCGGATCCCGCCCGGCCTGGTCGCCGGACGGACGCCGCGTCGCGTTCCAGGGCGGCGCCTACACGGAGCCGAGTTCCGCCGCCTTCGAGACCTTTGGGCCATCGAGCCTGTGGGTGGTCGCCGCCGCGGGCGGCACACCGACCCGCGTCACCGAAGCGTGGCTGCCTGGCGGCAGTCACACCCGCCCCACGTGGTTCCCCGACGGTCGGCGCCTGTTCTTCGGCAGTCAGGACGTCAACCAGACGACCTTCTGGACGGTCGACATCGAGAACGGCGCGCTGGTCCGCGTCCTCGACGCCGGCCGGCGGGCCGTCGACCCGTACCTCGCGCCCGATGGGCGCTCGGCGTACTACGTGCGCATGGACGCGCATTTCGATCTGTGGAAGCTGCCGCTGACCGAAAGCGGCACGGCCGCCGGTGCTCCGCACCTCGTGCTGCCGTCGAGCGAGCTCGACGTGAGGCACGTCGCGGTGCACCCGGACTCGCAGCAGGTCGCGTACGTCGCGATGGCCACCGTGAGCGGGCTGCGAAGCCTGCCGCTCCACCCCGATGGCGTGCCGGCTGGCCCGTCGGTGCGCTTGGCCGAGGACGCCGTGCGCACCGCCCGCCGGCCGTCGTTCAGCCCCGACGCCGCGCGCGTCGCCTTCGAGCGTCAGAGTGCGGGTCTGCCGCCAGCCTTGTGGCTGCTCGACCTGGCTCGCGGCTCGGTGACCTCGCTCGCGCGCGACGACCAGGGGGCCGTCGATCCAGCCTGGAGCGGCGACGGGAAGCAGGTCTACTTCGAGTCCGGTCGCGACGAGCAACGCTCGCTCAAGGCGGTGCGCGTCGACACCGGCGAGGTCCGCAGCATCGTCCGCCTGGCCGACGGCGACCAGCACGTCCTGCGGCCGCGCGTCTCGCCCGACGGATCACAACTGGCGTACACGCGCTCACAGGCGGGTCAACTGGAAGTGTGGGTGCGGACGCTGGCCGACGGTCGAGAGCGGCAGGTGGCCCGGCTCGGTGATGGCGCCGCGTTCCCCGCGTGGTCGCCCGACGGCAAGGCGCTCGCGCTGGACGTGTGGCGCGAGGGACACGCGCAGGTGCACGTCGTCGAACTCGCGACGGGCGAGTCACGGCAGGTGTCGCGCGACGTCGATCAGGCCTGGGTGCGCAGCTGGTCGCCGGACAGCCGCCGGCTCGCCTTCGCCGGCGCCCGCGACAGCCTCTGGAACGTCTGGTCCGTGGGCCGCGACGGGACGGGTCAGCTTCAGCTCACCAATTACGGCGACGAACACCACTACGTACGCAACCCGGAATGGTCACCGCGCGGCGACCGCCTGATCTACGAGTTCGCCAGCTTCGCGGGCAACGTCTGGGTCGTGAAGGCGCCGTAGCGGGGCCGGACGGCCTTCGTCTTTCGGCCTTCGAACTTCGCTCGTTCGTCGTTCGTCGTGCGATCGTTTGTCGCACGCGGTCAGGTCGGGACGCGCCGCCGGCGCGTCCGCTCATCGACGGACGGCTCGGCGAGCCGTCCCTACCGAGTTGCGTGTCGACGTTCCGATGTTCGTCGTTCGTCGTTCGTAATTCGTCGTTACGGCGCGAGTGCCCGCAGTACCTTCGGCGGCAGGTACCACTCCAGTCGACCGGGCCCCCGGGTGCCGAGGCCTTCGGCGACGATGGCCATCGCGGCGCCCTTCTTGAACTCCAGTGGTCCCTCGAGTTGCAAGAGCGTGGCGGCGAGCTCCGACAGCATCGGCTCGTGACCGACCAACACGATCGCGCCACTCACGTGCCGGTCGCGCAGCGCCGCCAGCGTGTCGCGGGGGCGTGCGTCGGGTCGCAGCGGGTCGAACAGTTGCAGCTTCGGCGACGGCGACAGCGCCCGCGCCAGCGTCTCGGCGGTCTGCACCGTACGCACCAGCGGGCTCGTGAACAGGGCGTCGATCGGCGGCAGTTGCGTGACCAGCCCGCGGGCGGCGCGCTTCCACTTGCGTGCGCCGTCCGGACTCAAGGGCCGCTGTTCGTCATCGGGCCACGCGATGCCGCGCTCTTCCGCGATCGCGTGACGCACCAGGAACACGTGCGTCTCAGCGGCCACGACGCGTCCCCTTCCGCGACGACTGACGGCGACGCGACGACGGGCGCACGGTGACGACGAGTTCATCGAGGGTGAAGTCGGTGATGCGGACCAGCGTCGGGCGCGTCCGCAGATAGCGCGCATGCAGCAGGCGCGCCTCGTGGTCGAGGGCTGCGGCCACCGACGCGGCTTCCTCGTGCAACGACTCTCCCGCTGCGGCATCCGGCAGCGCCGCGAGCAGGGCGCCGAGCACGTCCAGGTCGTGCAGCTGCCCGAGCACGTCCTGGGCCTTCTTCAGCGTCGCCAGCGGCCGCGCCAGCCGGGCGAGACCGGTATCGGCCGTGATCTCGAGCGCATACCGGAGCTTCTTCGCCGCGATCCGGACGTCGTGCAGCGGCTCGGCATGGAACAGCGCGCCCGTCTGCTCGATGTGTGCACGCAGGCTGCGGGCCCGCGTCGTCAGGCTGGCGGCCAGGGCATCGCGCCACTGCAGGTCGACCGATGCGGCGCGCGCGTTCTCGACCTCGTCGAGCTGTCGATGCAGCGTGGCGCGGTCGGCCGCGCCCAGTGCCTTGCGGAGGGCCCGGACCGGCGCGCGACGCTTGCCGAGCACGAGGGCCCGCCACGCCCCGCGCAGCTCCTTGCCAGCGTCACTGTCGCGTACGTGGTCGTCAATCATGCCCAGCGCGACGTCGAGTTCGCGCACCGGACCGAGGGCCCGGGTCACATCGCGCAACCGGCGACGCACGGGTTTGAGGCGGAGCTCGTCGAGCCCGGTCGCCAGCACTGGGATGACCTCGCGGAGGCGCCGCGACGCGACGCGAGCCTGGTGGACACCGACCTCGTCGCCTTCGCGCGCGGGCAGCAGATGGGTGCGCAGCGCCTCGTGCCGCGACGCGATCACGGCGGCCAGGTCGGCCTCAGGCACCGTGCTAGCATGGCCCCGCTTTCCGGACATCGAGGCACTCTAGCACCATGCGTATCGCCGCCATCGACATCGGCACCAACTCCGTGCACATGATCGTCGTCCAGGTGCACGGCGACCGATCGTTCGAGGTGATCGATCGCGAGAAGATGATGGTCCGGCTCGGCGCCGGCGGCCTCGACGGCAAGGCGTTGACGCCTCAGGCGATGGCGGCGGCCATCCAGGCGCTGGCCAAGTTCCGCCGGCTGGCCGAGGCCCGCGGCGTCGACGAGATCGTCGCGGCGGCGACCAGTGCCACACGCGAAGCCGAGAACGGCGGCGACTTCCTCAACGCGGTCCGGGACGAAACGGGCATCGCGGCGCGCGTCATCACCGGCGGCGAGGAGGCCCGGCTCATTCACCTGGCGGCCGGCTACAACACCGAATTCACCGGTCCCACCGTGGTGGTCGACATCGGCGGCGGCAGCGTCGAGATCACGCACGGCGCCGGGGCCGAGCCCGAACTCGCACGTAGCTTCAAGGTCGGCGTCATCCGGCTGACCGAACGTTTCCTCAAGAGCGATCCCCCGTCGCCACGCGACGTGCGGCGCCTCGTCAAGCAGGTCGAGAAGGAGATCGGTCCCTACTGCGACATGATCCGGTCGCGCGGCTTCGTTCGCGTCATCGGCACGTCGGGCACCATCACCAGCCTCGGGGCCCTGGCGCTGCTCCAGCAGGGCGCCACGGTCGGCGACATCAGCAACCTGCGGGTCCCTGCCAAGGCGATCCACAAGCTGCGCAAGACGCTCGTCGAGATGGATCAACACGAGCGCATGCAGGTGGAAGGCCTCGACCCGCGCCGGGCCGACATCGCGCCAGCCGGCATCCTCCTGATCGACACGATCCTGCGCGCGCTCGGCGCCACCGAGGTCACGCTCAGCGACTTCGCCCTGCGTGAGGGCCTCGTACTGGACTACATCCGCAGCCATCAGCAGCAGATCGCGTCGATGGAGCGGTACCCCGACGTGCGGCGCCGGAGCGTGATGGAACTCGGCGACCGCTTCCATTACTGGACGGCGCACCCGCTGCACGTCGCCGCGCTGTCGCTCAAGCTGTTCGATCAGACGCAGTCGGTCCACCACCTCTCCGACCGTGAACGCGAGTTGCTCGAGTTCGGCGCGCTGCTGCACGACGTGGGCATGCACATCAGCCACAAGTCCCACCACAAGCACTCCTACTACCTGATCCAGCATGGCGGCCTGCGCGGACTGTCGCCCGAGGAAATCGAGGTCGTGGCGCTGGTGGCGCGCTATCACCGGCGCGGCAAGCCGAAGAAGAGCCACGAGGCGTATGCCGAGCTGCGCTCACTGACCCGCCGGACCGTGCGGACGCTGACGGCCATCGTCGGCGTCGCCGAGGGTCTCGATCGCAGCCACTCGCAGGTGGTCAAGGACGTGACACTGGTGGACCAGGGCGCCGAGGCCGTCCTGCGGGTGGATCTGGTCGGCGACGCCGAACTCGAGCTGTGGGCCACCCAGCACCACCTTGCCCCATTCGAGGCCCTGCTCGGCAAGCCGGTGCGGCTCGAGGCGATGGGCAGTGGCGTCAACACCGGCGGCAGCAACGCCGGCACGAGCCGCCGGACGAGGGCCGCAGGCCGTACCCGTGACGAGGAGTTGTCAGGTAAGCGTCGCGCCACGCGACGCGACCAGCACACGGATTTTACCGGCGCGAAACAGCCGTGAAACGCGCGGCCGGTAGGCTGACCGGATGTGTGCGCCCCTGCAGCGGTCTGCCTGCGCGCTTGCGCTGCTGGCCGCCAGCGGGCTGGCCGGATGCGGCAGCGACGCCGCTGCCGTCCGCACCGTGGTCGCCGTCGACGGCTCGAGTACCGTCGCGCCGCTGACCGAGGCCGTCGCCGAGGACTTCCAGCGCGCCTACCCCGGCACCAGGGTCACCATCGGTGTCGCCGGCACCGGCGGCGGGTTCCGACGCTTCTGCCGGGGGGATGTCGACGTCGCCAATGCGTCGCGCCCGATCACCCGCACCGAAACAGCCGCCTGTGCCGCAGCCGGCATCCGCTTCCTCGAGGTGCCCGTCGCCTACGACGGCATTGTCATTGCCGTCCATCCGTCCAATACATGGGTGGATGCGCTGAGCGTCGACGACCTCCGGCGACTCTGGCGCCACGAGGCCGAAGGTCAGGTGCTGCGCTGGTCGCAGGTGCGGGGGAGCTTCCCGGACCGCGAGATGCACCTCTTCGGGGCCGGCGTCGACTCCGGCACGTTCGACTACTTCACCGGCGTGGTCACCGGCGTGCCGCGCGACAGTCGCGGCGACTACACCTCGAGCGAGAACGACAACACCCTCGTGCAGGGTGTGGCGACCGACCCGCTCGCCCTGGGCTACTTCGGCTTCGCCTACTTCGAGGAGCACCGCGAGTACCTGAAGGCCGTGCCGATTGTCGCGGCGCCAGGCACGACCGCCGTGCCGCCATCGCGCGACGCGATTCGCGCCGGCGCGTACCATCCGCTTTCTCGACCGATCTTCGTGTACGTCAATGCCGACGCATTGGCCGCACGCGCCGACCTGGCCGCGTTCGTCGACTACTACGCCGAACACGCAGCCGATGTCGCCGACGACGTGGGCTACGTCGCACTCGATGCGGCGGCATTGCGAGCGGTGCGCGTCCGGGTTGCGGCTCGCACGACCGGTTCGCTGTTCGGCGGCCGGCAGGACAGCGCGTCACTCGCGCGCACCCTGACGGCGCGTCTCGCGCTGGACCCGGCGCCATGAGCCGACTGGCACAGCGGGCACGCGAGCGCGTGATCGAGGGCGGGCTGGCGGTGTGCGCTGGTCTCTCGCTGGTGACGACGGCCGGCATCGTCGCGGTGCTGACGTGGGAGACCGTGGCGTTCTTCCGCGACGTGTCGCCCCTCGCCTTCTTCACCGGGCGCACCTGGACGCCGCTGTTCTTCAACCAGCAGTTCGGCGTGCTGCCGCTCGTGGCCGGCACGCTGCTGGTGGCCGCGATCGCGCTGGCGACGGCGGTACCGGCCGGCGTGATCAGCGCGCTGTACCTGAGTGAGTACGCGCCGCCGCGCGTCCGTCGGGTGGCGAAGCCGGCCCTCGAAGTCCTCGCCGGCATCCCGACCGTCGTCTACGGCTACTTTGCCCTGCTGTTCGTGACGCCGTGGCTGCAGCAGTGGATTCCAGGGCTGACGGGCTACAACGCGCTCGCGGCGGGACTGGTGCTCGGCGTGATGGTGCTGCCGCTGGTGTCGTCGCTGTCGGAGGATGCGCTGTCGGCCGTGCCGCCGGGCCTGCGCGAAGCGGCCTTTGCGCTCGGCGCCACGCGCCTGCAGGCCGCGGTGGGCGTGGTGCTCCCGGCCGCCTGGTCTGGGGTGTCGGCGGCGGTGATCCTGGCGATGTCTCGCGCCATCGGCGAGACGATGATCGTCGCGATCGCGGCGGGTCAGCAGCCGCGCCTCACCGCGAGTCCGCTCGTGCCGATCGAGACGATGACTGCCTACATCGTGCAGGTGAGCCTCGGCGACGTGCCAGCCGGGACGACCGCGTATCGGACGATCTTCGCGGTCGGCACCCTGCTGTTCGCCGGCACGTTCGTCCTCAACCTGTGCAGCGACTGGCTTCGTCGTCGTGTGCCCGGAGCCGTCCGTTGACGAGTGCCCGCTTCGCCGATCGCGCCTTCCACCTGCTCGGGTTGACGGTGCTGGTGCTCGCGCTCGGCATGCTCGGCGCGTTGCTCGTCGACGTCGCCCGCGACGGCCTGGGACGCGTCAGCTGGAGCTTTCTCACGGGTTACCCGTCGCGACGTGCGTCGGCCTCCGGCCTGCTGCCGGCGCTCGCTGGCAGCCTGTGGCTGGTCGGCCTCACGGCACTCATGGCAGTGCCGGTCGGCGTCGGCGCGGCGATCGGCCTCGAGGAATATGGTGGCCGCGGCCGGCTCGCGCGACTCGCCGAAGTCAACATCGCCAACCTGGCCGGCGTGCCGTCGGTGGTGTACGGGTTGCTCGGGCTCGGGGTCTTCGTGCAGGTCCTGCGCTGGGATCGATCGTTGCTGGCCGGTGCCGGCACCCTGGCGCTGCTGATCCTGCCGATCGTGATCATCACGTCGCGGGAAGCCCTGAGAGGCGTACCCGCCAGCGTGCGAGAGGCCTCGCTCGCCCTCGGCGCCACCAAGTGGCAGACCGTGTGGCACCAGGTGCTGCCGATGGCCCTGCCCGGCCTGCTGACTGGCCTGATCCTCGCCGTGTCGCGCGCACTCGGCGAGACGGCGCCGCTGATCGTAATCGGCGCGTTGTCGTATGTCCCGTTCGTGCCCGACGGGCCGCGATCGCCGTTCACCGCGCTGCCCATCCAGATCTACACGTGGGTGTCGCGTCCGCGCGAGGGCTTCCGGGCCAACGCCGCCGCCACCATCCTCGTTCTCCTCGCCGTGCTGCTGGTGATCAACGGCCTCGCGATCGTCGCCCGCGACCGGGCCGCACGCCGGAGGTCGGCCTGATGGGTCCGACTCTCCCATCGCGCGTGCCGAGCGCGTTGAGCCTCGCCGGACCGGGTCGCGCGGCGTCGGCGGCGGAATTACCACCGGCCCGCATGGACGTACGCGGACTCAGCGCCTGGTACGGACAGACGCGCGCGCTGACCGACGTGACGCTGCCCTTCAGCGCCAACCGCGTCACCGCCCTGATCGGACCATCGGGCTGTGGCAAGACGACGCTGCTGCGGACGCTGAACCGGCTGAACGACATCGTGCCGGGTGCGCGGGTGGAGGGCGACGTGCGTCTGGACGGCACGTCGATCCACGCGCCGGGCACCGACGTCGTCGCGCTGCGGCGCCGGGTCGGGATGGTCTTCCAGAAGTCCAACCCGTTCCCGCGATCGGTGTTCGAGAACGTCGCGTACGGACTGCGGGTGAACGGCCTGCGGGACCGTCGCGAGATCGCCGAGCGGGTCGAAGAGAGCCTCCGTGCGGCAGCGATCTGGAGCGAGGTCGAGGGTCGCCTCCACGACTCGGCGCTCACGCTGTCGGGCGGACAACAGCAGCGCCTCTGCATCGCGCGGGCGCTCGCCATCCAGCCCGAAGTGCTGCTGATGGACGAACCGGCGTCGGCGCTGGATCCGATTGCGACGCAGCGCATCGAGGAGCTGATTCACACCCTGAAGCAGACCTACACCATCGTGATCGTCACACACAACATGCAGCAGGCAGCGCGGGTGTCCGACGTCACGGCCTTCCTGTGGATGGGGACGCTGATCGAGTACGGCCGCACCGAAGACGTCTTCACGACGCCCCGCGAGCGACTCACCGAGGACTACGTGACGGGGCGGTTCGGCTAGAGTGGCCGCGATGGAGCCGATCGCGCGTCGGGTGCCGCAGGTGCAGGAGCACCTGGACGTGCTGAAGGAGCGCCTGCTCGTGATGGGCGGGCTGGCCGAGGAGCGTGTCCGCCTGGTGACCGAGGCGCTCGTCGAGCGCGATGCCGACCTCGCCCGCCGGGTCCAGGCCAGCGACGAGCCGCTGAACGAGCTGCACGTCGAGATCGACCAGCGGTGCGTCAAGCTGCTCGCCCTGCACCAGCCGGTCGCCGTCGACCTGCGCGCGGTGCTGGCGGCGGTCAAGATCAACACCGACCTCGAGCGGGTCGGCGACCTGGCGGTCAACGTCGCCGAGGCCGTGCAGCGGTACCTGCAGCACTCGCCGGTGCAGCACGAGGTCGACATTCCCCGGATGGCGGACCTGGCCCAGCGCATGTTGCGTGACGCGCTCGACGCCTACGTCAACCGCAGCGTGGCGCTCGCCGAGCAGGTGCTGGACACCGACGACACGGTGGACGCGCTCAAGGCGGAAGTCACGGTCGAACTCCTGCCGTTGATGCGGCGGCAGCCGGACACCATCGAGCCGGCCCTGGATCTGATCCTGATCGCGCGCCACCTCGAGCGGATCGCCGACCATGCGACCAACGTCGCCGAGGACGTGATTTTCATGGTCTCGGGGCGGGATGTCCGACACCACGGGCTCGGGCCCTGAGCGGGGCGCGGCCGACCCGCTCCGACTGCTACGATCGGGCCGTGGATGGCCCGGACCTCTGTGTATACTGTCGCCTACAGCCGGTGGACCCGCGCTGGCGGCCGTTCTGCAGTGAACGCTGCCATTTGCTGGACCTCGCCCACTGGCTCGACGGCGACTACCGCGTCGAAAGTCCGTCGGATGGCACACCGCCAGACCCGGACGACTGGACGATCCCGGACGACTCCGACGAGGCCGACCCCTAGGCGCCTGCGCCCCCTGATGCGACGCAATGGCTGATACGCTCACGATCACCGACAACCGGACCGGCAAGCAGTACGAGGTGCCCATCACCGACGGCACCATCAAGGCCATCGACCTGCGTCAGATCAAGGCATCGCCCGAGGACTTCGGGTTGATGACGTACGACCCGGCGTTCACCAACACCGCGTCGTGCCGCAGCGCGATCACCTACATCGACGGCGACATCGGCGAGCTCGAGTACCGCGGCTACCCGATCGATCAGCTGGCCGAGCACAGCACCTACATGGAGGTGTCCTACCTCCTGATGTTCGGTGAACTGCCGACGCCCTCACAGTTGAAGGAGTGGCAGGACGGGATCACCAAGCACACCCTCCTGCACGAGAACATCAAGCACCTGATGCGCGGCTTCCGCTACGACGCGCATCCGATGGGCGTGTTCCTGGCGACGGTCGGTGCGCTCTCGACGTTCTACCCCGACGCCAAGCAGGTCCACGATCCGGAAATCCGCCAGAAGCACATGCGGCGCCTGATCGCGAAGACGCCGACGATCGCGGCGTACGCCTATCGCCACAGCAAGGGCCTCTTCTACGTCTATCCGGACAACGGCCTCAGCTTCGCCGGCAACTTCCTGAACATGCTGTTCAAGATGACCGAGGCGAAGTATCAGGTGAACCCGGTGCTCGAGCGGGCGCTCGATATCCTGTTCATCCTGCACGCCGACCACGAGCAGAACTGCGGCACCAACGCGATGCGCGCGATCGGCAGCTCGGAAGTCGATCCGTATTCGGCGATGGCCGGCGCGTCGGCAGCGCTCTACGGTCCGCTGCACGGCGGCGCCAACGAGGCCGTGCTGACCATGCTGCGCGAGATCGGCAGCAAGGACCGCGTGCCCGAGTTCATCAAGAAGGTGAAGGGCGGCGAAGGCCGTCTGATGGGCTTCGGTCACCGCGTCTACAAGTCGTACGATCCGCGCGCCAAGATCATCAAGAAGACCGCCTACGAAGTGTTCGAGGTGACGGGCAAGAACCCGCTGCTCGACCTCGCCCTCGAACTCGAGCGGATTGCGCTCGAGGACGAGTACTTCGTGAAGCGCAAGCTCTATCCGAACGTCGACTTCTATTCGGGCCTGATCTATCAGGCTCTCGGCTTCCAGCCCGAGATGTTCACGGTGCTGTTCGCGATTCCGCGCACGGCCGGCTGGGTGGCGCAGTGGGACGAACTGCACCGCGACGCCGACCAGAAGATCGCACGGCCGCGCCAGGTCTACACGGGCTATCGGACCCGCGATTACATCCCGATGGACAAGCGCAAGTAGACCGGGTACGGGGTACCGGGTGCCGGTTACGGCGTCGGGAACCGGGAACGGAAATCGGGAAGAACCAGAACGCGAATGGGGGAATGTCGAAAGACACTCCCCCATTTGTCGTTTCGGGGCTGCGTCCGAGGAAGCGCATCGCGTCGAGCTGAAGCTCGACGCCTACGGATGCTGTGCGTGATGCGTCGTTCGTCGTTCGTCGTTCGTCGTTCGTCGTTCGTCGTTCGTCGTTCGTCGTTGACGATGTTAC
>DATJTM010000690.1:0-2684 GCA_035503395.1 Luteitalea sp. | reverse complement strand
GTTCGCGGCGGCCATCGTCGCCCTCCAGCACCCGCAGGTCGGCGGGCTGCAGGGATTGCTCACGCATCCGAACGTCGTGCCGAAGCTGTCGATGATCCCGCCGCTCGACTGGTCGACGACCGAAAGCCGCGACTTCCTGCTCGGCTTCCTGGTCGTGCCGCTGGCAGTGCAGTGGTGGAGTGTGTGGTATCCCGGCGCCGAACCGGGCGGTGGCGGGTATCTGGTGCAGCGGATGCTGGCGGCGCGCAACGAAAAGGAAGCGGTGGCGGCGACGCTGTTCTTCAACTTCGCGCACTACGCCATCCGGCCCTGGCCCTGGATCATCGTCGCGCTCGCGTCGCTGATCGTGTTCCCGGATCTCGAGTCGATCCAGCGCGCGTTCCCGCACGTACCGGCCGACAAGATCGGCAACGACGTCGGCTACTCGGCGATGCTGGTGTTCCTGCCGCCCGGCGTCATGGGGCTGATGCTGGCGTCGCTGCTCGCCGCGTACATGTCGACGATCGCCACGCACCTCAACTGGGGCTCGTCGTACGTCGTCAACGACGTCTACAAGCGCTTCGTCGACCCGCAGGCGAGTGAGCGCACGCTCGTCAACATCGGGCGGGTGTCGACGGTGGTGATGATGGTGCTGGCGGCCTGGCTGTCCCTCGCGCTGACCAACGCCATGCAGGCGTTCCAGATCATGTTGCAGATCGGCGCCGGCACCGGGCTGCTGTTCATCCTGCGGTGGTTCTGGTGGCGCATCAACCCATGGAGTGAGCTGGCGGCGATGCTGGTGTCGTTCGTCGTCTCGCTGGTGCTGCAACTCGGCACGTTCGCGGTGAGCTGGCCGGAATATCAGAAGATCGTCGTCGGCGTGGCGATCACCACGGTGGCGTGGCTGCTCGTGACGATGGTGACGCCGCCGTCGGACGATCGCGTGCTGCGCGAGTTCGTGCGACTCACCAATCCTGGCGGGCCTGGCTGGGCGCCGGTCTTCGCGCGTGCGGCGCAGGAGGGGCAGCCGATTCGACCGCTGCACGACGCGACCAACGTGCCACGCGGGCTTCTCTGCACGCTGCTGGGCACCGTGGCGATCTACGCCGGGCTCTTCGGCAGCGGCATGCTGCTGTACGAACACATCGTCTCGGGCGTGCTGACGCTGCTTGGCGGTCTGGTGGCCACCGCCCTGTTGTTCCGCGTGTGGCAGGGCATAGCCGGCGAACGACGGACGTAATGCGGGACGCAGCAATGCGGAAAGCCGACGTCAGGAGCGACGAACGACGAACGGCGGACGGCGAACGGCGAACGGCGAACGGCGGACCACAGCCCAGGACAGGTGTAGCGGCCGGACTTCGTCCGGCCGACCATCGCCGCTGACCGTCGGACAAAGTCCGACGGCTACGCGATCGAGACGAACGACGAACGACGAATGAAGGCCGACGGCCGAAAACGTCAAGGGAGAATCGTCGAGAGCGATGAACGTGAAACGAAGGCCGAAGGCCGAATGACGAAAGCCGTCAAGTGAAAGTCCTCGCGTCGATCCGGCAGCGCAGTTTCGCGCGCTTCGTGGCGTTCGATCTCGCGGATGCGGCCCGACGGCTCGGCTGGGCAGTGCTGTGGATCGACGTCGACGCCGAGACCCAGCGCCTGCGGGGGCAACCGGCCGACGCGTGGCTGGCGGCGCGCGAGCGGCTCGCGCGCGACATCACGGCCTTTGCGCCTGACGTCGTCTTCAGCTACGGTCTCGAGGCCTTCGTGCCGCCGTTCCCGGACGGCCTGCCGGACGACCGGTGGTGCATCGCCGACCACGCCGGCGCCGCCATCGCGGCGTTCTTCTACGACTTCGGTGCGCCGTTCGATCGACCGATCGACGCGGCGACCAGGCCGCTCATCGATCGTCTGCAGCAGATAGACGTGCGCGTGTTCTGCTGGGACCGGGCCGCCGTCACTGATCTCCACCGCTACGGCGTGGCCGCCGAGTACCTGCCGATGGCGGTCAACGACGCGATGTTCCATCCGCCCGCAACCGAAGTCACGCGCGATCTGGACGTCGTGTTCACGGGCGGCCCCACCGCCGAACGGATCGCGGCGCTGCGGCCGCTGGCGGGCGTCCGCCTCTCGATCTACGGCTACGACGAGGCCGGGTGGCGTGCGGACGCCGCGCTCGGTGCGTGTTATCGCGAGTTGTTGCCGGGCCGCGACGACCTGCGAGCGCTGTACGGTCGCGCCCGCATCACGCCCAACATCACTCGCGCGCAAGGCCGTGCCAGTCTCAACATGCGCGTATTCGAGGCCATGGCCTGTGGCTGTCTCGTCGTGACCGATCAGGCCGAGGCGGCGCGCGACCTGTTTCCGGCCGACGATGTCCTGGTCACGGTGGGGCACGCCGGCGATATCGCGCCGGTGGTCACCACCTGGCTCGCCGACGAGCCGGCCCGGGCCCGCGTGGCGGCCGAAGGGGCCCGCGTGGTCCGCTCGACCCACACCTACGTCCATCGGCTGCAGGAACTCGCGCCGCGGCTCGCGACCTTCGTGGCGGAATCGCGTGCCTGGCCACACCTCCTGCGGTACCTGCATGACGATGCCGCGAAGGCCTTGCGGTTCGTGGCGGCGCTGCGGAGCGATCGCGCCCTGCTGCGCGAGGACGTGTGGCACGCCGCGGAAGCCGACGCGCACCTGCGGCTACATGACGACGACGG
>DATJTM010000689.1:0-10464 GCA_035503395.1 Luteitalea sp. | reverse complement strand
GAAACCGTCGAGCTGGCGTTTCAGGATGAACATCGCGGTCCCCATTCGTTTCTCGTAGCCGTCGAGCTTCAGCTCGACGGTCCCTGCCGTTTCACACGACGCACGCCCGACCATGGCGTCATCTGGGCGAAGATGTCGCGGCGTGCGGCTCTCCGGCATCCGCGATTTCGTGCAGTTCGCTGCTCCGCACCGGCCGACCGGCCCGGCTGGCCCTCTGCGCCGTTCTGGCACCTTTCGAACTTTTCGGCCTTTTCGCACTTTCGCTGTGGCCGTGCTGATGACCGCCGGGTGCGCGACGGGCGGTCAGCAGACGCGACCTTCGGCTCCACCGCCCGGCCCGACGGCGACGCGGCCCGATCCGGGACAGACCGCCCCTCGGCGTGAGCCGTCACGACCGGCGCCTCCAGCCGAGCCGCCCCTGCGGCCCGTCGAGCGTCCGACGCTGACGCTGCGGGTCGAGGTCGGACCGCGTGGCAGTGGTCTCGTCGAGACGATGCCGCTCGACACCTACGTCCGCGACGTGCTGGTCGGCGAGTTGTCGGTCGCCGCCGCAGACGGTGCCCTGGCGCAGCCCGCGTATGAGGTGCAGGCCATCGTCGCCCGCTCGTACGTGCTGGCCGTGCGCGGACGGCACAAGGCGGACGGCTTCGACGTGTGCTCCACCACGCATTGCCAGGTGTACACGCGCGACGGCTGGCGGCGCAGCCGGTGGGCGGCGCAAATCGACGCCGCCGTGAGCCGCACGCGCGGGCAGTATCTCGCCATCGGAGGTCGGCCCATCGAAGCCGTCTTCCACGCCCATTGCGGCGGACACACGAGCGCGGCGGCCGACGTCTGGCGCAGCGGCGGCGCCCCGTACCTGCGTGGCGTGCCCGACCCCTACTGCCTGCGCGAACGAGACGCGGCGTGGTCGTCGACGCTCGACCTCACCCTCGTGCAGTCCGCCCTGGCGCGGTCGAAACGGACGGATGTCGGCGATCGGCTCGACGGCGTGCAAGTGCTCCGGCGCGACGCCGGTGGACGCGTCGTCGACGTGGTCCTCACAGGGTCACGGGCGCCGGTCGTGAGCGGCGAGGACTTCCGCCTGGCGCTGCTCGCGGCGGCAGGCCCGCGTTCCCTGCCGAGCGCGCGATTCGACCTCCGGCGCGACGGCACGCGCGTCGCCATCACCGGCGTCGGGTCGGGCCACGGCGTCGGGCTCTGCCAGATCGGGATGATCGGCCGCCTGCGGGCCGGACAATCGACCGTCGACATCCTGCGGACGTACTACACGGGCGTGGAGATCGTCACGGGGACATGAAGAGAGACGGGCACCGGGCACCGGGAACCGGGTACCGGGTACCGGGTACCGGGTGGTCCGAACCGGATAGATCGGTAACAGAGTGGACCGGATACATGGGTGACAGGTGTGATGAGGCACGGAGGGGGACCGACCGATGCCTTGGAGGCAAACCTGCGCCATGGATCAGCGAGTGGCTTTGGTGGCCGATTGGCTGCGCGATGAGTGGACGATGACCGAGTTGGCCGAGCGCTACGGCATCAGTCGCAAGACGGCGTACAAATGGGTCGACCGCTACGAGGCGGAGCCGGTCGCCGGGCTGGCCGAGCGGTCGCGCGCGCCGCACGCGCATGGCCGGGCGATGCCCAGCGAGGTGGCCGCGGCCGTGATCGCTTTGCGGCACACGCACCCGACGTGGGGACCGAAGAAACTGCGGGTGGTGTTGACCGAGCGGTTCCCCGCGGTGGCCTGGCCGGCCGCGAGCACGATGGGCGAGCTGTTGCATCGGCAGGGGCTGAGTGCGTCTCGGCGCCGCCGACGCGTGATCACGCCGTTGACCCAGCCCTTGGCGGCGGCGACCGCGCCCAATGCGGTCTGGACCGCCGATTTCAAAGGCTGGTTCCGGACGGGCGATGGCACCCGCTGCGATCCCTTCACCGTGGCGGATGCCTACAGTCGGTTCGTGCTCTGCTGCCGCATCGTGCCGCCGACCGGCGCGGCCGTGCGCCGCTGTCTCGATCGCACGTTTCGCGAGTACGGGCTGCCGGGCGCGCTCCGCACGGACAATGGGGCCCCGTTTGCGTCGCAGGGACCGGCACGGCTGTCGCGCTTGGCGGTGTGGTGGCTCAAGCTCGGGATTCAGCTCGATCGCATTGATCCGGCGAGTCCGCAGCAGAACGGACGTCACGAGCGCTTCCATTTGACGCTCCAGCAGGACACCACCACGCCGCCCGCGGCCTCGCCGCGCCAGCAGCAGGCGCGCTTCGATGTGCATCGTCGGCTCTTCAACGAAGACCGTCCCCACGAAGCGCTGGGGCAACAGCCGCCGGCCCGCGTCTATGTGCCGGCCCCGCGCCCGTACCCGCGCCCGCTCGAGGAGCCGTGGTACGACCCGACCCACCAGGTGCGCCGTGTCCGGCCCAACGGCGCCATCAAATGGCACGGCGACTTGGTGTTTGTCAGTGAAGCGGTCCGGGGGGAAGTGGTCGGCCTCGCCGAAACGGCCCGCGGCGATTGGGTCGTCCGCTTCATGCATCTCGAACTGGGGCGCATCGACCGGCACACGCGCCGCTTTACGGCGGCCTGGCACGGGCGCCGCGTCGGGCCATCCGAACGCGTCCCCTCAGGAGAAGTGTTACCGATGTATCCGGTCTAATCCGTTACCCATGTTTCCGGTTGCACAGGGTACCGGGGTACGGGGTACGGGGTACGGGGTTCAGCGTCCGGTCGGTAGGGACGCCTCTCTGAGGCGCTCGCCCTTATCCGTTAGAAGATGTTGACGAGTTCGGCAAAGCGTGCGACACGCACGGTGCCGAGGTCACTGTCGTCGGGCAGGTCGGCGAGTTCGAGTTCCCACGTGCCGGGATGCGGGACGAACACCGCGCCCAACCCCGCGGCGCGGGCCGGCAGGATGTCGGACTTCGGGCTGTTGCCGATCATCCACGCGCGGTCGGGCCGCACACCGAGGCGGCGCGCCGCGTCGTCGTAGCACGCGGTGTCCTTCTCGCGGACGACGTCGACCTGATGGAACAGGTCGCGCAGCCCTGATCGCTGCACCTTGTCCCACTGCTCGTCGTGATTGCCCTTCGTGAACAACACGAGACGATGGCGCCGGCGGAGATAGGCCAGCGTCTCCGGGACGTCGGGCAGGATCTCGAGACGCTTGCGGCGCAGCGCAGCGATCTCGGCGCGCAGGAACGGGCGCAGTTCGTCCATCGACGCGCCGACGCCGACGTGATCGCACAGCACTTCCAGGGACGCGCCAAAGTTGATCGACCCGTAGCCGTGCGCGCGGGTCCGCTGTCGCTCGATCGCGAGCAACGCTTCGCGCGTGCGCACCTCCGGCACGCCATACGTCGTCAGGCGCTCGGCGGTCCGTCCGATCACCGAGTCGAAGTAGACGTTGTTCTCCCAGAGCGTGTCGTCGGCATCGACGAACAGGGTCAGCCCCGGTCGCACGCGGCCTCCGCGACGGGCGTCGTCACGACGTCATCGCATAGACGGCCAGATTGACCGCGAACTTGGTATTGTCCTCGCGCCGGAAGCGCTTGTTCTTCCAGTCGTAGTCCCATTCGCAGCCGTAGTCCTTGTTGCTGTAGACGACGCCGAGTCGCCCCTGGTGTTCGACGCCGCGCAGGTAGTCGTGCACGAGGTCGTCGCCCCAGCCATTGAGTTCGTGCGCGGTGGTCGGCGGCGTGTCGAACCGGAAGAAGCAGCGATACAGCGGATGGCTCGCCGCGATCTTCGGCATCGCGCCTGCCTTGCCGAACGTGGTGCGCATCTCCTGCTCGAAGCTGCGGGCGTAGAGGCCGTCGATATCGTGATTGCAGTCGTCCGAGAAGATGAGCCCGCCCTGCTCGACGAATGTCCGCAGGCCGGCCCGCTCGCGCTCGCTGAAGCGGACGAGCAGGTGACCGGTCATGAAGAGGAATGGAAACGCCGGCAGGTCGCTCGCGTCGGCGGCAATCACGACCTCGTCGCGATACACGGGAATCTGCGTGTATTCGACAATCGCGTTGAGGACGTTGGCCGCGACCTTCGGGTTGTAATCCCAGTCGCCCGAGGCGTAGCGCAGACGTGCGAAGACGAACTCGGAGGGGCGGGGCTGGGCCAGTGCAGAGCGGCCGCCGGACAGCACGGTGGCCAGCGAGGCAGCGAGCGTCTGCCGGACGAACTGCCGACGGGGAACCGGCACGCGCCAATTGTAAACGTCACCGCAGCCGTAGTAGCGTGATGAGCTCCATGTTCCGGTTGGTAAACGCGCCCTCCCCCTCCCGGCGTACCCCATCATGGCAGCCATGAGACCTCCTGGCTCCGCGGTCGTCGGCGCGCCCGGCGATGTCGAACTTGCTGCTGCCGTCAAAGGCCACCTGGCCGACGGCAACGGTGCCGCGGCACGGGAGCTCTACGGCGAATTGGTGCGACGGCACCAACGCAAGGCGACGCGCATCGCGCTGTACTACCTGCGCGAGTCTGCCGATGCCGACGAAGCCGTGCAGGATGCCTTCGTGAAGGCCTACACGCACCTGCGCGACTTCGAGTACGGGCGGTCGTTCGAGGTCTGGTTCACGCGGATTCTCGTCAACAGCTGCCTCGATCGGGTGAAGGCGCGCGGCCGACGGGCCCGCTGGATGATTGCCGCCGACGATCTCGGCGAGGCGAGCCCGCTCGAGCGCGTGGCAGTGCCCCGCGAGACGACGCCCGAGGCCCTGGCCCTGCGGCGTGAACGCGGCATTCGGTTGATGGACGCCATCAGCCGGTTGCCCGAGCGGCAGCGCACCGTGGTGCTCCTCAGCCAGATCGAGGGCGCCTCGACGCGTGAGGTGAGCGACATGACCGGGTTGCGCGAGACGACGATTCGCGTGCACCTGTTCCGGGCCTTGCGCCGCCTGCGGGCGCTGCTCTCGGACGACCCGGCGTTCAGCGTGCCGGCCTGGCGGGCCGGTGTGGAGGCGTCCGGCAAGCGGCCGGAGGAACCGTAACTATGGTCAGGTTCGCAACTCGCTGGTTCGGCGGCTGGGGACAACCCCACCTGAGTGACGAGTCCCTGGTGGAACTGCACACGCTGCAGCGCACCGGTGAACACGCGCTCGCCGCGCGCTATCAGCGCCACGTGCGGCAATGCGAGTCGTGCATGGGCCGCCTCGAGGCCCTCCGCGAGGATTGCGCCGAGCTGCGCCGCGACGTCCTGGCCGGCGTCGACGCCCTGATCACGCCCGCACGCCTCGACCGTCAGTTCGACATCATCGCCCGTCGCCTCGAGGGGCACGCCGGTCGCGTCCTGCCCTTCCCCGTCGTCACCCATCGTCCGGCCCCGGCGCCGCCGCTGCGTCGCTGGATCGCCACCGCCGCCGCCTGCGGGTTGCTGATCGGCGTGGGTGCCGGTCGCTGGATTGGCCCGATCGACGCCGGTTCGCGGACGGCCTGGCGGCCGTCGACGACAAGCCCGACCAAGGCGGGCCCGCGACTGCAGCACGAAACCGACGAGCAGATGCTCGACGAGATCGACTACGCGCTGACCCGGAGCCGGACCAAGGAATTCCGCGCCCTCGACGAGCTCACGCCCAGAATCAACGACGCCCGCGCTCGCGCCCGCCGCTGAGCGGCATGGTTGTTGGGTAGGGCCGGCTCGCCGAGCCGGCCGCTCCCCGGACGCGCCGGCGGCGCGTCCCTACCGAGTACCGTACCCGGCACCCGGTCCCCGGTACCCGCCTAGGACTCCCTTGTCGCTGGTTCCAGGTTCCCGAGTCCGTACCTCCGTGGTCCTGCCCCTATACTGGTGAGCGGTGCCACCGCTCATCTTCCGCAAGGGGCTCGACCTCCGCGACGCGGTCAAGGGCGACCTCGCCCGCGACTACCACTCCTCGGTCGTCGAGCAGATCCGCCAGCAGGATTTCCGCTACGAACAGGGCCGCCTCACGATTCACCTCGCGCGTGAATTCGGCTTCTGCTATGGCGTCGATCGGGCCGTCGACTACGCCTATCAGGCGCGCAAGCGGTTCGTCGATCAGCGGGTCTTCCTGACCGGCGAGATCATCCACAACCCGCACGTCAACGAGAAGCTGCGCTCGGCCGGCATCCGTTTCCTCAGCGACCCCGGTGAGCCATCGCCCCAGTTGGGCGACGGCGACGTGGTGATCATTCCGGCGTTCGGCGTCACGGTGCACGAACTGGCGCGCCTCCAGGACCTCGGCTGCACGCTCGTCGACACCACCTGCGGGTCGGTCCTCAACGTCTGGAAGAACGTCCTGCGCTACGCCCGGGAGGGCTTCACCGCCGTCATCCACGGCAAGGTCAAGCACGAGGAGACGCAGGCCACCGCCAGCCAGGCCCTGAAGGTCGAGGGCGGCCGCTTCCTCGTCGTGCTGGATCGCGCCGAAACGGCGGAGGTGTGTCGCTACATCCGCGAGGGCGGCGACCGCGACGCCTTCATGGCGCGCTTCGGCAAGGCGGCCTCGGACGGCTTCGACCCGGACCTGCATCTCGGTCATATCGGGCTGGCCAACCAGACCACGATGTTGATGTCGGAGTCGCTCGAAATCGCCGACATGCTGCGCGAGGCGATGGCCGACCGCTACGGCCGCGAGGCGCTGGACGAGCGGTATCGCGCCTTCGACACCATTTGCAGTGCGACACAGGAGCGGCAGGACGCCGTGCTCGCCCTCCTCGACCAGGAACCGCTCGACCTGATGCTGGTGGTCGGCGGCTACAACAGCAGCAACACCTGCAACCTGGCCCGGATTTGCGCCGACCGCGTGCCGACGTACCACATCGCCGACGTCGACCGGATGGAGTCGCCCGACCTGCTCCGCCACCGTCCGGTGCCGCCGGCCGACCACCCGCCCGGCCCGGTCCCCGAAGCCGTCGCCACCGGCTGGCTCCCCCTCGACGGCCCGCTGCGCATCGGCCTCACGGCCGGCGCGTCGACCCCGAACAACATCATCGGGATGGTCGTCGAGCGCCTGTCGGCGTTTGCGGCAGTCCGCGGGCCGGCCCCTGTCCTGTAAACAGGAACCCAAGCGCCGCCGTACCCCTGAGAACGGGGAAGGTGTGTCGATGAAGACGATAGTGATGGGACTCGCGTGCCTGCTGATGCTCACCCTGAGCACGGCCGCGGGTGCGGCGACGGGGTCGGAAACCACGAAGTCGCCCTCCAAGTGGTGGCAGAACCCGGTGTGCAAGACCCGGGTCGGCCTGAGCGACGGTCAGGCGGCCGAACTCGAGCGGATTTTCCTGTCGGTGCGTGAGGAACTGCGGGCCGAGAAGGCGGAACTGGAGAAGCAGGAAACGTCGCTGTCCCGGCTCCTGTCGGACTCGACCGCGGACGAGGCCGTCGTCGTGCGGACGATCGACCGCGTCGAAGCGGCGCGCAGCGCGCTGGCCAAGACCCGCACCCTGATGCTGTACCGGATGCACCGGATGCTCTCGCCCGAACAGCGCGTGCGCCTCGAGGCGTTCGAACGCGAGCAGGCCCGGGGCCCTGAACCCGCCACACCCAAGCCGAAGGACTAGACGCCGACCGCGTCACCATCCGGTCCCGCGCAGGGTCCGGTCCCCCTGGAGAGACATTCGTGAGACCGACGCACCTGGTCGCGGCCCTGCTCGCCGCGACTCCCTGGTTGTTCCCTGTCCTCGCGCCGGCGCAATCACGGCTGGCGGCGGTGGACGACGCACGAGTCGCGGAACTGTTACGTGCCGTCGGGGCCAGCCAGACCCAGCCGGCTGCCCCGGTCGCCCCGGCGCCGGGCACGCCGCCCAACGCGGCGGTCGTGCCGTTGAAGATCGAGGAGGCGGTTGCCCTCGCCCTCGAGCGCAACCTGGATATCGCGGTGGAACGGCTGAATCCGTCGGCCTTCGATTTCAGCCTGGCGGCTCTCCGCGCCCAGTTCAATCCGGCGCTCACGTCGACGATCGGCAACCAGAGCACGGTGCAGTTGCCCACCAGTCAGCTGGTCGGCGGTGACCGCGTCGTCAACGACCAGTTGACCTACAACGTCGGCGCCATCCAGACGTTGCCCTGGGGCGGTGGCTCGTACAGCGTCGGCTTCAACAATCGCCGGCAGGACAACAACAACTCCTTCGTCACCTTCAATCCGCAGTACAACGCGACGCTGCAGGCGCAGGTCGTGCAGCCGCTGATTCGGGGCCGGGCCACCGACAACACGCGAACGCAGCTGCGCATCACGCAGATCAATCGCGACATCTCGGAGGTGCAGCTCCGCACCACCGTCATCGACACCCTGGCCAACGTGCGCAACGCCTATTGGGATCTGGTCTTTGCGACCGAGGTGGTCGGCGTCGCCCAGCGCTCGCTGCAACTGGCCGAGAAACTGGTCGAAGACAACAAGGTGCGCGTGGAGGTCGGCACGCTCGCGCCGATCGACGTCATCCAGGCCGAGGCCGAAGCCGCCACGCGACGCCAGACCCTCGCGCAGCTCGAGGCGCAGGCGCAGACGGCGGAACTGGCGCTCAAACGGCTCATCGTCTCGGGTACCAGCGACGCGAACTGGTCGGCGCGCCTCAATCCGGTCGACCGTCCGACGATGACCGAGCAGCCGGTGCCGGTGGAGGACGCGCTGCGGAACGCCCTGTCGGCCCGCACCGACCTCACCGAGCGGAAGCGTAACCTCGACATCACGGATCTGAACCTGCGGCTGCTCAAGAACCAGAGCCTGCCGGCCGCCAACTTCATCGCCAACTACGGTCTGCAGGGCATCGGCGGCACCCGCATCGTGCGCGAGAACGGCACCGTCACCAACATCCCCGGCGGCTACGGGGACGCCATCGACCTGCTGACGAATCGGGACTACCCGACCTGGAACGTGCAGGTGCAGATCACGTATCCCATCGGCCCCAACCCGGCGTCTGCGCAGTACCAGCGCGCCCGCATCGGCCTGGAGCAGGCCCAGACGCAGATCCGCAGCCTGGAGCTGCAGATTGCCGCGGAAGTCACCAACGCGCGCCTGCTGGTCGACGCCAATGCCAAGCGCGTCGAAGCGTCACGCGTCGCCCGCGAGCTCTCGCAGCGGCGCCTCGAGGCCGAACAGAGCAAGTTCGACGTCGGCCTGTCGACCAACTACTTCGTGGTGCAGGCGCAGCGCGACCTGCAGGATGCCGAGAACGCCCTGCTGCGCTCGACGCTCGACTACCAGCAGTCATTGGTCGACTACGAGCGCGTCCAGCAGACGAGCGGCAGCGGTGGTGGCGGCGTGATCTTCAACAGCAACACCAACATCAACACCGGTGTCGGTGGCGGCGGGACGAACAACAACACGACGCTCGGCAACACGGGGACCGGCGGTACCGGCAACCAGGGCGGCATCGGCGGCACGGGCACCAACATCCCGGGTGTCGGGGGACAACAGTAATGCGCAAGTGGATCGGCGTCGCCGGGCTCGTCGTCGCCGTGGCGGCGGCTGGCTACTACTTGAGTGGCCGGCGTGCACACGATGCGGCGGAACAGGCGGCGAGCGCGTTCGTGCAGCCGCCGATGACGGTCGAACTCACGAAGGTCGCGCGCGCCTCGTTGCAGGAGCACGTCGAGGTCGTCGGCAGCCTGATCGGCGCCGCGACGGTCGACATCGTGCCGCGGGCCCAGGGCCGGCTGCAGAGCCTTTCGGTGCGCATCGGCGATCCCGTGACCCGCGGCCAGGAGCTGGCCAAGGTCGAAGATCAGGAGCTGCGCGAGCAGCTGCGGCAGTCGGATGCGTCGTTCGAGGTGGCGCGCGCGACGATCCGGCAGCGCGAAGCCGATCTCTCGTTCGCCCGCACCAATCTCGATCGCAACAAGAGCCTGTTCGATCGCAGCCTGCTGCCCCGCCAGTCGCTCGACGATGCGGAGGCGCGCTTCCAGGCATCGCAGGCACAGCTCGATCTGGCGCAGGCGCAGTTGCAGGCTGCGTCGTCGCGCCGCGACGAACTGCGGATCAACCTGGCCAACACCACCGTCAGCTCGCCCGTCACCGGCTTCGTGGCCAAGCGGCTCGTCGATCCGGGCGCCTTCGTCACGCAGAACGTGACGCTGCTGTCGGTGGTCGACATCGCCACCGTGCGCCTCGTCGTCAACCTGGTCGAACGCGACCTCCGCAAGGTGACGGTCGGTGCCGGCGCGTCGGTCAGCGTCGACGCGTACCCCGGTGAGCAGTTCAGCGGCAGCGTGGCCCGTGTCGCGCCCGTCCTCGATCCGGCGACGCGCACCGCCGAAATGGAAGTCGAGATCCCGAACGCGAGCGGGCGCCTCAAGCCGGGCATGTACGCGCGAGTGCGCCTGCTCAGTGCCCGCAAGGCCGACGCGCTCGTCGTGCCGCGGGCCGCCGTCGTCGATGCGCAGGGCCGCAAGGGTGTTTTTCTCGTGGAGAAGAGCCAGGCCGTGTTCCGCGGCGTGTCGCTCGGCATCGAAGAACCGACGCGCGTCGAGGTCGTCGATGGGCTCGCCGAGGGCGACGCCGTGGTGACGACCGGGGCCT
>DATJTM010000688.1:0-12336 GCA_035503395.1 Luteitalea sp. | reverse complement strand
GACCGCATCGGCGTGCCGCTGCTGGCGTCGGTCTCGGACATGGCGCGCGTCCGTGCCGTTGCCACCTTGCTGCAGCGCGGTCCTGGAGTTCCAACGGATGTCCTGACCGGTCCGACCTGGCAATCCGTCCCCACCGAGGCGACGACGCTGATCGCCGACCTGCGCGACACGCAGCGTCTCGAGCAGGCGACGACCAGTCGCTTCAGCGACGATGCGCGCCACCAGGAGCATGCGTCGGACGTCGCGTACATCGAGTCGAAGGCGGGATTTCCTGCGAGCTGGTTCTGGTGGCTCGACGCCCGGCAGCGCGCGATCCGGGCGCGCTGGCGTGGGTATCGGAAGGCCGGGTACACGCCATCCTGGTTGGAGCAGGCCAACGACCTGAAGCAGGTCGACGCGCTCGCCCGATCGCTGAAGGCGCTCGCGGATCGATCGGCGTCGGCCCGCGCGCTGTTCGGCCCACACTGGCGCGGCGCAGAGACGGCGCCGGACGCACTCGAGACCTACGCGGCGTGGGTGGTCGAGTATCGACAGATGGCGACGGCGCACGCGTTGCCCGATGCGGCGCGGGCGGCGGCGGAAGCAGGTCACGCCGATGTCGTCGTCGTCGACGTGCTGGAGGCTGCCGTCGCCGAACTCGCGTCGCGGCTCACATCGCTCGCGGCGCTCGTGCAGTGGACGGGCGGCGCCGCCACACTCGCGGCGCTCTCACTCGACGACCTGCAGGTCCGGCTCTCCGGCCTCGTCGACCATCCCGAACTGGCCGGACGATGGGGCGCGCTGGTGGCCGCCGAACAGGACGTCCGCGAGTCGGCGGCGAGTCCACTGCTCGCACAGGAGCTCGATGCGTCCACCTACGCGGACCTCTCGCGTGCGTTCCTCCGGACGTTCTGGTTCGCGTGGCTCGCGAAGGTGGTCGAGAGTCGTCCGGCCCTGTCGCGCTTCCAGGCGCTGACGCACGAACAGCGCGTGGCGGAGTTCCGGGCGCTGGACCGCCAGATCCTCGCCGGCAATCGCGCCAGGCTCGTCGGCACGCTTCGTTCACGCGTGCAGACCAGGTTACGCGATGCCGATGTCGGCGAGGCGATGCCCATCCTGCGCCGCGAGCTCGCCAAGCAGCGCAACCATCGGCCGATTCGGGAGACGCTGCGGCTCGCGCATGCCGCCGTTCGTGCGATCAAACCGGTCTACCTCATGAGTCCGCTGTCGGTGGCGCAATTCACGCGTGGAGAGGCGCCGTCCTTCGATCTCGTCGTGTTCGACGAGGCGTCGCAGCTGCCGCCCGAGGACGCCGTCGGGTCTGTCGCACGCGGCCACCAGCTCGTCGTCGTGGGCGATCCGAAGCAGCTGCCGCCGACCCGCTTCTTCACGTCGCCGCAGGAGTTGGCCGCGTCGACCGACGACGACAGCGAGCTGTCTGTTCCGGATGCCGAAAGCATCCTCGAAGCGTTCATGGGCTGCGGCATCCCGATGAGCCGCCTGACCTGGCACTATCGCAGTGCCCACGAGTCGCTCATCTCGTTCTCGAACGTCAGCTTCTACGACGGCGACCTGCTCACGTTCCCGAGCGTCGAGCCGCTGTCGGATGCACTCGGATTGCGTTTCGAGCACGTCGCCGACGGAGTGTACGAAGGCGGCGGCCTCAACGCCGCCGAGGCACGACGCGTGGCCGACGCGGTCGTGGCCTTCGCGCGCGAGCAGTTGGCCGCAAGCGCCGCGGGTGGCCGCCCGCGATCCCTTGGTGTCGGCACCTTCAACCTGCGACAGCAGCTGGCGATCCAGGATCTCCTCGAAGAGCGGCGACGGCAGGATCCGGCCATCGAGCCGTTCTTCGATCGCAGCCGCGACGAGCCGTTCTTCGTCAAGAATCTCGAGAACATCCAGGGCGACGAACGCGACGTCATCTTCCTCAGCGTGACGTACGCGAGAGCGCGCGATGGCCGCCTGCGCCAGAACTTCGGTCCGCTGAACGGCGACAACGGCTGGCGGCGCCTGAACGTCATCACTACGCGCGCAAGGCGGGCGATGCGCGTCTTCTCGTCGATGCGGGCGCACGACATCCACGAGGGTCAGTCGCGCGGCGGCCCGCTGCTCAAGGGCTTCCTCGAGTACGCGGAGTCAGGCCGTCTCGATCACCCGATCGTCACTCGGACGGCTGGCGCCGAGTCGCCGTTCGAACGCGAGGTCGTGCAGGATCTCGCGCGGCGAGGTTTCCTCGTCGAGTCGCAGGTCGGCGTCGCCGGCTACCGGATCGACATCGGCGTCCGCGACCCCGATGCGCCGGGCCGGTTCGTGCTCGGCATCGAGTGCGACGGCGTCGCCTATCACTCGTCGGAGACCGCGCGCGATCGCGATCGACTGCGCCAGCAGGTCCTCGAGGCCCGCGGCTGGACGATCGTGCGGCTCTGGAGCACCGATTGGTTCAAGGATCGACGCGGCCAGATGGACCGTCTGATTGCCGCGATCGAGGGCGCGCAGGCCGTTGCTAGGGCCGCGCGGGACGCCGCGCGCGTCATCCCGGACATCGTCGACCTGTCGCTCGACAAGGCCGGCCCTCTTGCTCAGGAGCTCGAGCCCGAGCGTTCGACACCGATCGCGCCACTCACCAGGCACTCGCGCCCGTACGTGAAGACTGCGCGGCCGACTCGTGTACCCGGCAGCACGCTGCTCGACTGCCCGTCAGACGCGCTCGAGTCGATCGTCGCCGCCATTGTCGTCGCCGAATCCCCTGTACACGAGGACGACGTGACGACACGCGCCGCATCGTTCTGGGACCAGCGGGTGGGCGCCCGCATTCGCAGTCGCGTCGCGGAGGCCATCGACGCCGCGAAGGCGCGCGGAACGATCCGCGCCAGGGACGCGTTCCTCTGGGGTGCCTCCGACGACTGTGCCGCGCGTGACCGGGGCGAGACGGGCATCGGCGCCGAGCGCATCGCACCCGAGGAGTTCGAGGCGGCGATCATGACGGCGCTCGACCCTCAGCAGGGATCGCGGCGCGAAGTCGTCGTTGCGGCCGCACGGACAGCGCTCGGATTCGAGCGAACCGGGCCGACACTGTCGGCGTTGTTGGACGCCGCGATCGACCGACTCGTGTCACAGGGCCTGATTGGCGAGGCCAGCGACGGCTTCCGTCGGCGCTGATTCAGAGCAGTGGCCAGATCGTGGCGAGGATCACTGTCACGACCAGACCGACACAGCCTTCGACGAACACCATCGCGCTGGCAGTCTTCAGCGTCTGCGCTTCGGTCATCCCGCTCATGCGCGAGATCACCCAGAAGCCGCTGTCGTTCATCCACATGCCGATCTTCGAACCGCAGCCGATCGCGACCGCCACGTAGACCAGGTGATACGGCAGCTGGCTCGCGAGCGCGATCGGCCCGACGATCCCGACCGCCGTGATCATCGCCACCGTCGCACTTCCCTGGGCGATGCGCACCAGCGCCGTGATGCCCCACGCGATCGGTAGCAGCAGGATCTTCTGCTCCGGCACCGTCGCCGCCGCGAGCTCCGCCATCCCGGCCTGTCGCAGCACCGCCCCGAGCGCCCCGCCTCCCGCGATCACCAGGATGATCTCGCCCGCTTCGACGATGGCCTCGCGAACCGTGCGACGAATCGCCTCCGCTCGCGCGGCCGCCTGCGCCGCGGGCGTTGGGCCGGCCGTGAGTGGAATCGGTGCGTACGCGTACAGCAACGCCAGTGAACAGCCGGCCGATACGGTCAGCGCGAGGTTCTTGTCGCCCAGCACCTGCACCGTCGTCACCAGCCACGCGGGCAGGCCGTAATCGGTCGATCCGATGGCCGACTCGGCGCTGATCAGGATCACTGGCAGCAGGATCGGCAGCAGCGACAGCAACAGCGGGGGCAGGCGCGGCTTGATGATCACCGGCGCCTCTTCGCCCACCGGCACCGCGCCTTCGCCGGCCAGCACCGGATGGACGTCGCCACCCCAGCGACGATCGGCGTAGAGCGCGTAGCTGTAGCCGGCGAGCGCTGCGACGATCGACACGATGGCGCCCTGCTGCATCATCAGCGCGATGCTCACGCCCATCGCGTCGGCCACGAAGAGCGGCCCCGGCGTCGGCGGCACCAGCGAGTGCGTCATCGTGGCGCCGGCGACGATCGCCAGCACGAACAGCACGTATCGACGACGCGTCTCCTGCCACATCGCCTTGGCCAGCGGCAGCAGCAAGTAGAAGACGGCCTCGGCGAACATCGGGATGCCGAGCAGGAAACCGCTGGCGAGAAACGCGAGTGGCGTTCGCGACGGCCCAAGTGCGCGCCGCAACGAGACCACGATGCGCTCGGCGCCGCGGGCGGCCATCAGGCAGCCGCCGAGGATCGACGCCATCGCGATCAGGATGCCGATGTCGAGCGCAGTGCGCCCGAAGCCTTCGGCGACGCGCCGGCCGATCGTCTCGCCGGCCATGCGCGACGCATTGCGCGCGACGATCGGTGTCGTCACCCAGTCGCCGGCCGAAAGCACCGCGCCCGACGCGGCCTCGCCAGTCAGCACGACATCACCGACCGGATGGTCGGCGTCGACGGGCCGCACCGGTGCACTGGCGAAGGCGGTGCCGACGTGCGTCGGGCGGCTGCGTCCCGAGCCGAGGTGGTAGACGTCGTACCTCGTGCCAGCGGCCAGCTGCCCCTGTCGTGCGGTGACGTGCAGCGCGCGACCGTTGTCCGTCACACGGTCGACACGCACGCCCTCCCGGGTCAGTTCGTAGCGCTCGACCGATGCCGAGGGCGTCAGTGCGGCAACGGCGAGCGCCGCCACGATGAGCGTGAGGAACGCGTGGAGGCGCAGGACCAGGACGCCGGTGATCACGATCGCCAGCGCGACCGCCAGGATGAGCAGTGGACTCAAGAGGCGGCTAGCGTAGACTTCCGCGACCGATTTTTCCAGCCTGCCGCCCCATGACCGACGCACCTGACTCCGGCCTTCCCGGCCCGGCCCGACCTGCGCGCCGCGCACTGAGCGAACTGCGATCGCAACGCTGGTTCGCGCCCGATGACCTCCGCAGCTTCGGGCACCGCAGCCGCCTTCGGCAGATGGGGTATGCCGCGGCCGATGCCGAGGGCAAGCCCGTCATCGCGCTCCTCAACACCTGGAGCGACCTGCAGCAGTGTCATGGACACTTCCCGGAGCGGGTCGAGGACGTCAAGCGCGGCGTCTGGCAGGCGGGAGGCTTCCCCGTCGAGATGCCGGTGATGTCGCTGTCGGAGATGTTCGTCAAGCCGACGGCGATGTTCCATCGCAACCTGCTGGCGCTCGAGGTCGAGGAGACGCTGCGCGCGCACCCGATCGACGGCGTGGTGCTGATGGGCGGGTGCGACAAGACGGTGCCCGGCCTCCTCATGGGCGCCATCTCCGCCGACCTGCCCGCCATCTTCATGCCCGCCGGACCGATGCTGGCCGGGCGCTATCGCACCGAGCGGCTCGGCAGCGGCACGGACGTCTGGAAATACTGGGCGGAGCGCAAGGCCGGCAACATCGACGACTGCGCGATGCGATTGGTCGAAGAGGGCATCGCCAGGTCCAGCGGCACGTGCATGACGATGGGCACGGCGTCGACGATGGCGTCGATTACCGAAGCGCTTGGAATGAGCCTGCCCGGCGCCGCGACCATTCCCGCCGTGCACTCCGCGCACAGCCGGATGGCAAGTGCCTGCGGGCGGCGCGCGGTGGAGATGGTCTGGGAGGACCTCACACCCTCCTCCATTCTCACCGACGCCTCCTTCCGCAACGCCGTCGTCGTCGACATGGCCCTCTGCGGATCGACCAACGCGATCATTCACCTGATTGCGATGGCCCGACGCGCCGGCGTGGCGCTGTCGATCGACGATTTCGACGCTATCTCGCGCATCGTGCCGGTGATTGCCAACCTGCGGCCGGCCGGCGAGTACCTGATGGAGGACTTCCACGACGCCGGTGGCGTGCGCGCGCTGCTCTCGCGCCTGCGCGATCACCTCGCGCTCGACTGCCTCACGGTCGCAGGTGTGACGCTCGGTGAAGCGATCGCTGATGCGGAGGTGTTGTCCGACGAGGTGATCCGGACCGTGGACAATCCGCTCGCGAAGGCCGGCGGCACGTTCGTGCTGCGCGGCAACCTCGCGCCGGACGGCTGCGTGATCAAGCCAACGGCGGCCGAGCCGCACCTGCTGAAGCACACCGGACCGGCGCTCGTCTTCGCCAACTATGCGGACCTGCGCGCCCGCATCGACGACCCGGCCCTCGACGTCACGGCCGACCACGTGATCGTCCTGCAGAGTGCCGGCCCGATCGGCGCGCCAGGGATGCCCGAATGGGGCATGCTGCCGATCCCGAAGAAGCTGCTGCAGCAGGGCGTGCGCGACATGGTGCGGATCTCCGATGCTCGGATGTCGGGCACCAGCTACGGCACCTGCGTGCTGCACGTGGCCCCCGAGTCGGCGATTGGCGGGCCGCTGGCGCTCGTGCGCGATGGTGACCTCATCGAGCTCGATGTAGCCGCTCGGCGCCTGCAGTTGCGCGTCGATGACGCGGAGCTGGCGCAGCGGCGGGCCGCCTGGACGCCCCCACCGAAACGCTACGGACGCGGGTACAGCCGCCTGTTCCTCGAGCAGACGTCACAGGCCCCCGATGGGTGCGACTTCGCGTTCCTCGAGCGCGGCGATCCGACGCCGGAACCGGATATTTACTGAGTCGGCGGAGGTAGAGACGGCCGTTCCGGCCGCCCGTGGCTGCCAGCGTCGCCACAGGGCGGCGCGGCGTGTCGCGACAGCGACGGACGGCTCGGAGAGCCGTGCCTACCGCGCGTCTCCACCAGCGCTTCCTGTCAGATGCTGACGACGGCTGACCGTCTCAGGCCGGGCGTCCCATGGCTGACGAATCGCGATAGCCTGTACGCTTCCGTCCGTATCGAGAGAAACCGCCATGATCACGACGCCACTGACGCCTTCGCACTTCACCCGTTCGGTCATGGCCGTGCCGCCGCTCGCGCGTCGGGCCGACGGGACACTGGCCGAGGAGGCCAACGGCCAAATCATCCGGCACCTCGAGGACGGCGGCGTCACGTTGCTGCTCTACGGTGGCAACGCGAACTTCTACCACTTGCCGCTCGGCGAATACGACGCGGCGTTGTCGATGCTGGCTCGCCTCGCCGGCAGCGAGTCGCTCGTGGTGCCGTCGGCCGGCCCGTCCTACGGCCTCCTGCTCGAACACGCGACCGTCATCCGGCGTCACTCGTTCCCGACCGTGATGGTGCTGCCGCAGCAGGGCATCACGACCAGCGTCGGTGTCGCCAACGGCATCCGGGCGTTTGCCGACGCCGCCGGGCTGCCCGTCGTGGTGTACGTGAAGAACGACGGCTACATCGAGCCGGAGGAAATCGCCGCGCTCGACCGCGAAGGCCTGGTGAGCGCGATCAAGTACGCCGTGGTCCGCAAGGACACCAGCGACGATCCCTACCTGCGGCGGCTCGTGGCGATGGTGGACACCGGCAAGATCATCAGTGGCATCGGCGAGCAGCCGGCGATCATCCATACGCGCGACTTCGGCCTCGCGGGTTTCACCAGCGGCTGCGTGTGCGTGGCGCCGCGGCTGTCGCAGGCGATGCTCGCGGCCGTGCAGCGCAAGGACTGGGCTGAGGCAGAACGCATCCGCGAGATCTTCCGGCCACTCGAAGATCAACGCAACGCGATCAACCCCATCCGCGTGCTGCACCAGGCCGTCGAGAGTGCAGGTATCGCCGAGACCGGCCCGCTGCTGCCGTTGCTGACCAACGTCGAGGCCGATCACGTGCCGGGCATCGCCGCGGCGGCGCAGGCGCTGCTGAAGGCCGACACGCTGGCGCCCGCGGCCCGATGACGGCAGTTCCCATCCAGGACGTCCTCTTCGATCGGCTCGTTGCCCAGGGGCGCGCCGACGATCCCTTCGCGCTGTACGTGCTGGCGGCGTGCGAGGGCCCGGACGCGCTGGCGGCCTTTGCCGCGGGTGGTGCGGCGCCGACGCGGCCGACGACGCCGACGGCCGACGCCGAGCGCGCGGCGGTCCCACCGACGTATCTTGCGAGCATCCAGGTCCGTGCGTTCAGGGGTATCGGCGACGAGTCCTCGCTGGCGCTTGCCCCTGGTCCGGGCGTGACCCTGATCGTCGGGCGCAACGGTTCCGGAAAGAGCAGCTTTGCCGAGGGCGCCGAAGTTGCCTTCACTGGCACGAGCGCGCGCTGGGCCGACAAGGGCAGCACCGAATGGCTGAAGGGCTGGCGGAACGTCCACGCGGCGACGCCGCCCCGCCTCGTGATTGAACTCGTGCAGCAGGGCGTGGGCCAGACCCGGCTCGAGCGCACCTGGAAGGACCCGCTCGACGTCAAGAGCGGTCAGGCCCAGATCATCGACCGCCAGAAGCGTAAGCTGCCACTGACGTCGACGCAGTGGGCCGGCGAGCTCGAATTGTATCGGCCGTTCCTGAGCTACAGCGAACTGGGCGGGATGCTGGCCGCTGGCCCGACGCGCATCTATCAGGCCCTGCTCGCCGGCCTCGGGCTGGACGACTACGTGCGCGTCAGGGATCTCCTCGCGAGTGCGGAGGGCGATCAAGGCCGGTTGTGGGACGTGTCGCGCAAGTCGGCCGGCGTGCTGGGCGACCACGCCCGTGCCATGGCCGGTGTCCACCCGGAGGAGCCCCGCTTCCCCACCGTCGCGACGCTGCTCGAGAAGACCAAGCGGGATCTCGATGCGATCGGCGCGATGGTCACGTCGAGTGGCGACGATGCGCGCTCCGGACAGCTCGAAGCCCTGACCCGCCTCGAAGCGCCGATCGACGAGGCACGCAGCCAGGCGCTGCCCGCGGACCTGCGGGCGCTGGCGGCACGGCAGCGCGAGATGCGCGTGCGCAGCGAAGGCGTGCTGCACGGTCTGTCGAAGCTGCTGCGTGAAGCGCTGGCCGTGGTCGACGTCGCGCCACAGGACCACTGCCCCGTCTGCGGCAGCGACCGTCCGCTCGACGCCGCCTGGCAGACGGCCACCAGGACGCGCCTGACCGAGATGGACGACGCAGCGCGGACGGCGCGGGAGCTCGAGGAGCAGGTGCGCGCGACGATTCGCGACCTGCGCGCTCGCTTCGTGCCGCCACCCGCTCCGTTGCTGCAGGCCGCGGCGGAAGGCGTCGAGAGCGCTGGGGCCGCCGTCACCGCGTGGCAGGCGTGGAGTGCCGCGACGGCGCTGACCGATCTCGAGGCGTTGGCCGATCACGTGCAGCAGCACGCGCCGGCGCTACTGGCGCGCAGCGCGGAAGTCACCATCTGGGCCGTCAATGAGACCGCCCGCCGTGACGTCGTGTGGCAGCCGTTCGCGCTCGAGGTCGCACGCTGGGTCTCGGAGGCTCGCGTGGCCACGGCCGCGCGTGACGTCGAGAAGCTGCTGAAGGAAGCGAAGCTCTGGGTGGCGGCGACGATCGACGTCGAGCGCGAAGCCCGCTTCGCACCCGTCAAGGCACAGGCGATCCGCTTCTGGAACACCATCGCGCAGGCGAGCAACGTGCGCCTGCAGGACATCGAGCTCACCGGACACGGCAACGCCAAGCGCGTGTCGCTGAAGGTCACCGTCGACGACAAGGACGCGCCGGCTCTCGGCGTGCTGAGTCAGGGCGAGATCAACGCGATGACGCTCAGCCTGTTCCTGCCTCGTGTCCTGCTCGACGCGACGCCGTTCGGCTTCGTGCTGGTCGACGACCCGGTGCAGGCGATGGATGAGGTGCGCGTCGACGGCCTTGCGCAGGTGCTCGCCGAGGTCGGTGCATACCGTCAGGTCGTGGTGTTCACGCACGATGCGAGGCTGCCCGAGGCATTCGAACGGCTCGCACTGCCGCACGCCAAGCGCAAGGTGACGCGCGGTATCGGATCGGCGGTCGCCATCTCGCCCCTGATTGGGCCATGGGAGCAGCGCCTCAAGGACGCCACCGACGTCACGCTGACGCCGGCGCTGCCTGAAGGTATCGCGGGTCGCGTCGTGCCCGGCTTCTGCCGTCAGGCCCTCGAAGCCGCCTGCACCGACGCGCTCCGTCGTCACTGGCTGCAGCGAGGCGACCCGCACGTCGACGTCGAGCAGCGGCTCGCCCGTCGCGGCCTGCGCGAGCTGCTGGCGTTCCTGTTCCACGGCGATGCCCACAAGCACGAGGGCCTCATCCCGCGACTGCGCAAGCTGAAGACGCGCAATGCCGTCGAGGTAATTCAGGACTGCCAGAACGGCGCCCACGAAGGATTCACGGGCGACCTGAAGGAGATGGTCGACCGCACCCGCGCGCTCTGCGAAGAGCTGCGCCACGTGAAACCGGCATGACCTCGTCGGACCATCCCGGAGCGCTGCTCGTGGTGGCGCGACAGCTGTCGGACTCGCCGGATCTGCGGACCAGTCCCTGGGCGACGCGCGCCATCGCGCTCCTCGTGCGGCAGGCGATGGAACTGTGGCTGGCGCAGTACTGGGACGCCACGTCGCCGGCCGTCGCGAGCGTGTCCCGCAAGTCGCAGTTCCTCCTGCTCACCGATCGCCTGCCCGAAGACGCTGCCGCGTTCGCGCACGCGACGTGGAGCCAGCTCTCGCACGCCTGCCACCATCGCGTCTTCGACCTCGAGCCGACGATCGCGCAATCGATCGCATGGATCGAGGCGGCCGAGGCATTCGGCGACGCCCTGCGCGCCACCGCACGCACTGATCACTGACTCACGATGGTGTTCCCATCGACACTGCTCGACGCCTACCGACGGACGGAGTACCGCGTTGAGTGGACCGTCGAACCGTTCGTGCTGCACGTCGATCAGCCGTCGCCGACGTTGCTGCGCTGCCACGCTGCGTTCGGCGTGCACGACTCGACGTTCATCACCGCCTGGAACCCGCACTCGTCACCCACGCCCGCCGATGCGAACGCTGCAGCGATGGCCAGGCTCGCGCATCACATCGCGACGCGGGGTCTGCAGACGTTGCCGGGCGTGGGAATTGATCCATCTGGCAAGTGGGCAGGCGAGGAGAGCCTGCTCGTGCTGGGACTCGACGCCCCATCCGCCGTCGAGATGGCGCGCGCCTTCGGCCAGAACGCGGTCGTGTGCGCCGGTCCCGACGCCGTGCCGCGTCTGGTTGTGCTCCCTGGCTCCTGAGTCCTGTTCTCCTGCCGTCCTGAGTCAGACGCCACTCGGGCGGATGGCCCATCGCGAGCCGTCTGTCCGCTTGTCGATGACGACACTGGCCGGCATGCGGTCGGTCAACTCGCGCACATGCGTGATGATGCCGACCATCCTGCCGCTCACCTGCAGCGACTCGATCGCCGAGGCCACCACGTCCTGCGCGTCGGCGTCGAGGCTGCCGAACCCCTCGTCGATGAAGAGGCTGTCGAGCCGCACGGCGCCTGAGGCGCGCTGCACCTGCTCGCTCAACTCGAGTGCCAGCGCCAGCGACGCGAGGAAGGTCTCACCACCGCTCAAGGTGTCGGCGGTGCGGCGCTCGCCCGCGTTGTCGTGGTCGACGACGTAGAACTCCTGGTCGATCCACTGCAGGGTGTAGCGAGACGAGAGTTCCATCAGTCGCACCGACGCGCCCAGTACGAGCCTTTCGAAGACCTCGCCCAGCAGCCAGTCCTGGAACGCATTGGCCTGGAGGTCCGCCGTGAGGACACCGTAGACGTCGAGATCGGCGCGCGCGTCGGTGAGCCTCGTGCGGACCGTCGCCGCTTCCTCCAGCCGATGACGGGTTGCCGCGACCTGCGCGTCGAGTTCGCCGCGTCGTCCGAGCGCACGGCCCAGCGCTCCGTCGGCACTGGCGCAGGCAGCCGCGGCCACCGCCAGGTCCGCCTCGGTCGCGACCGACGGCCCGATCGCGACGTCGAGTTCGTCGATGCGCGACACGAGACGTGCGCGCGTGCGCTGCCAGACATCACGCTCGTCGGCAAGTGACGCATACGCCGCTTCGTCGAGCCAGGCGCGCCGGACGTCGTCGGCATCGGTGAAGCCCTGGTTCGCGACGATGGCGAGCGCGGCTGCCTCCGATGCGGCCCGCGCCGCGCGCGCATCGTCCACCTGCCGGTCGATATCGGTCAGATGGGTGCTCGCTGCGATGGCGGCCAGTGCTGCGGTAGTAACGCCATCGCGCGCGACCTGCACATCGCCGTCGAGGCGGGCCACCTCGCGAACGAGCGCGTCCAGTTCGGCCCGCGGGTCTTCGGCGTCGGTGACGGCCCTGATCACCGCCGACACGGCTGCGAGCGCCTCCCGCGCCGCACGATCCAGACGCTCAAGATCGGCCGCGACGACGAGCTCAGGGCCGAACGGACCGGGACGCTGAACATCCACCCCACCGTCAAACCCT
>DATJTM010000687.1:0-2909 GCA_035503395.1 Luteitalea sp. | reverse complement strand
GCATTCCACACACGGGCGTGGGTGAGGGTTTCGCGCGCGTACCGCCCGGCCGGGACGTTCTCCGGGTCGGCGATGGCGAGGCGGCCGTCGCCGAGTGCCGCTCGCCACGACGCGGCAGAGCCGACATCGACCACGACCGCGGACGACCGCGGAGCGATGAGCACGAGAGCGTTGCCGAGGAGCAATCGCCGTGAGGGTGCCTGCACCTGCCCGGCTCGCACCAGGGTGTCCATCCAGCGCTCGTCGGCGGAGATGAAGATGTCGGCCGGGGCGCCGGCCGCGATCTGCCTGGCGAGTTGCGGCGTCCCGGCATAGGTCAGCCGCACCCGGTGTCCCCGCGGCTGGAACACCGTGACGTCGAGGTCGGCGAGCGCGGTTTCGAGACTGGCCGCCGCGAAGACGGTGACTGGCGCCGGCGCCGGGTCGGCTGGGGGTGGACCGCAGGCCGCGACGAAGGCCAGGACCGCGGCGGCAAGGAGGCGGCGCACGGGGAGATTATCGCGAATTGCAGGAGTTCAGAATTGCACGATTTCACCGCCACCTCCATGCATCGGAGGGTTGGCGGTGTCGGCGAAATTCTGAGATTGGAAATCTTGAAATTGCCGTGAACGAGCCACGGCCCCACCAATAGGATGACTGGTGGGGCCGTGAGCACTCAGGCGTGACGCGCTATTCGGTGCGCGCGAGTTCCTTGATCTCGAAGCCCTTGCGGTACTCGCGCGAGAGCAGCTTGTCGGCGTCGCGATCGTTGACGAAGGTTTCCGACTTGCCGTCGAACTGCAGCTGACGGCCGACGCGGTACGAGATGTTGGCCAGGTGCGGCAGCGACGAGGACAGGTGGCCCTCCATCACGTCGCAGGTCAGCTGCTTCGGGTCGTTGGCGCGGATGGCGTCGACGAAGTTCTGGTAGTGCGGCGTCTCGATGCTCGTGAGGACGAGCGGATCGCTGCCGCTGTTGGCCGGCGGCGCGTCCGAGCCGGGGCCCTTCTCTTCCTTGTTGCGGCCCTTGTAGGACTGCCACTTACGGCCGTCGCCATCGAGCCACATCCAGCCGTCGGACCCGTAGAACAGGTTGCCGATCTTGACGGTCCCTTCGTCGTTGGTCGACTCGCCTCGGGTCGCGAACTCGAGGACCGTGCCGTCGGCGTACTCGAACAGCGAGGTCTGGACGTTCGGCGTGTCCTGCGACGACTCGGGTCCGAAGTAGCCGCCGAAGGAGCTGACCTTCACCGGGTGCTCCTGCTTGCCGAGGCCCCAGCGCGCGATGTCGAACTGGTGCGGGCCCTGGTTGCCGGTGTCGCCGTTGCCGTAGGCGTAGTGCCAGTGCCAGTTGTAGTGGAAGTGGTTGACGTTGAACGGCGTCTTGGCGGCCGGGCCGAGCCACAGGTCGTAGTCGACCTTGGACAGGTAGGCGGCATCCCACGTCGGCTCCGGACGGCCGCCAACGGCGAGGCTGTACTTGGTGCCGGGCGCGAGCGGGCCGTCGGGGTACTTGCCGATCGGCGGACGTGGCTTGAAGCAGAGGCCACGCGCCATGTACAGCTTGCCGATGCCGCCGTCCTTGAGGAACTGCATCGCCTGGCGCACGGCCGGGCGGCTGCGGTTCATCGTGCCGACCTGGACGATCTTGCCGTACTTCTTGGTCGCTTCGACTTCCTGGCGGCCTTCCCAGATCGTGTAGGACGAGGGCTTTTCGACGTACACGTGCTTGCCGGCCTGCAGCGCCATCACGGTCATCAGCGCATGCCAGTGGTTCGGCGTCGCGATGATCACGCCATCGACGTCCTTGTCGTCGAGGACGCGGCGGAAGTCCTGCACGAAGGTCGGCTTGAACGTCGGGACGTTGGCCAGTTCCTTGTCGTTGACGCGCTCGGCCTCGAGGTTGCCGTCGATGTCGGCAATCGTCTTGATTTCGACGCCCTTGAGGCGGGCGAAGCCGCGCTTCAGGGCATTGCCCTGGCCCCGGACGCCGATGCTGGCGAGCACCAGCTTGTCGTTGGCGCCCTGGATGCGCGCGGCGCCGAGCGCCGTCGAGGGAAGGAAGTGACCGCCGGCGGCCACCACCGCGGCGGTGACGCCGAACCGCGACGCGAATTCGCGGCGCGAGATGCCGTTGCCTGACTGTTGATCTGCCACGTGGCCTCCATGCGGGCGCACTCATGCACAGCGCCACCCGATGTCTCTGGAATCTGGAGCGCTGAGTCTATCACTGGTCCTACCACCACCTCAGTACAGCGAAAGGGCAAAAGTCAGAAGGGCAAAGTCATAAGTTGCAGCGGCCCCGCCCCGCCGCGACGGAACGTGCCGCCGCCTCGGCCTGCACCACAGCGCACTGCTGCTGAATCCTTGCGACTTTGAACTTCAGACTTGTGACTTGCGGTGCTAGTGGCCGAGCTGCCACTGCCGCACCGCGTCGAGTGGCCAGAGGAGCATGAGGACGTTCAGCGTCAGGTTGTCGCGGATCAGGTAGCCGACCACGAGTTCCATCGCCAGGCCGAGCAGCACGATCAGCCAGACCGGCCAGCGGGCGGCCAGGACGAAGCCCACGACCATCGCCAGGACGTCACTGATCGAGTTCAGGACGCTGTCGCCGTAGTAGTCGAGCGCGATCGTCGCCTCACGATACCGGTTGATGACCGTATCGGTGTTCTCGGCAATCTCCCACGCGCCTTCGAGCAGGACGGCGATGGCGAGACGGAGGCCGATCGGCAGGCTCACGCGGCCGCCCCGGCCGGCCACGAGCCAGAGCAGCCCGTAGAACAGGAAGCCGTGAATGATGTGGGAGAACGTGTACCAGTCGGAGATGTGCTGCGAATTACCGGCGCTCATCACCTGGCCGTGCCACAGCGACACGTACCCGCACCGGCAAATCGCCACCCGCCCCATGAACAGGAGGACCAACCCGGTCG
>DATJTM010000686.1:0-4020 GCA_035503395.1 Luteitalea sp. | reverse complement strand
CTGTCCAAGCTCGGACGCGGCGACGTCTTCTTCACCAACCTGCCGGGGCTGTACTACCGTCTCCTCAAGCAGGACAGCGACACCCGGACGCTCGCCAATCCGCAGCTGCGGACGTCGGATGGCCTGCCGGCGCAGGCCAAGTTCGGCGAAGAGGTGCCGGTGCCGCAGGTGACGTTCGCGCCGATCGCCACCGGCGGCGTCAACCAGCAGCCGATCACGTCGTTCACGTATCGCAACGTCGGCGTCAACATCGACATCACGCCACGCACGCACCACAACGACGATGTGAGCCTGGCCGTGAAAATCGAGGTCAGCAGCCTGTCGGGCACGGGTTACTCGGGGCTGCCGACGTTCGGCACACGGTCGATCACCACGACCATCCGGCTGCGCGATGGCGAGACCAACCTGCTGGCCGGGCTGATTCGCGACAACGAGCGCACCATCCTGCGCGGCATTCCCGGGCTGAGCGACATTCCGGTCGTCGGCAAGCTGTTCGCGAGCAACGAGCGCGAGACGCAGCAGACCGATGTGGTGCTGATGCTGACGCCGCGCATCATCCGCGTGCTCGATTTGAACGAGGACGACCTGCGGCCGTTCCTTGCCGGACGCAGCCCGGCGTCATCGGGCAGTGGGTCGTCCTACGACGCGCCGACCGTCACGCCGCTGCCGATGCGGGCACCCTCATCGCAGCAGCCGGATCAGGAGGGAACTGGCAGCCCGACGTTCCCGCAGCTGCCGACCATCCCGGAACAGCGGACCGTGCCGCCACAGTCGCAACCGCGGACCCTGCCGCCGGCCCCGACGCCGCCGCCCGCGGCGCCGCCACGTTAGCGTTCACTCACCCTTCGCGGGAGACCTGCGCGCCGAGCGCGGTCAGCCGCTCGACGACCAGCGCGTAGCCGCGTTCGACGGTCTCGAGCGGGCCGACGACGCTCTCACCATCGGCCGCGAGCGCGGCGGCGATCAGGGCCATGCCGGAGCGGAGGTCGCGCGTGTCGAGGTGACGTCCTCGCAGCGGCGTCTGTCCGGTGACGACCATGCGATGCGAGTCGCAGAGGAAGATGTCGGCACGCATGCCGCTCAACTGTTCGAGCGCGAACAGACGCAGCTCGTACATCCAGTCGTGAATCAGTGTGCGCCCTTCGGCCTGCGTCGCCAGCACGGTGAACAGGCTGACCATGTCGCTCGGAAAGGCCGGCCAGAGGCCCGTGACCAGTCGCCCCATGCCGACACATCGCCCGGGCGTCACCTGCACGCGGCCCCCATCGACGCGACACGGCACCTGCATGCGATGCAGGACCGAGACGATCGGCTCCATGTCTTCGGCCTCGGCGCCGCGCACGTCGATGCTGCCGAGCGTGACCGCGCCGATCACCGCCCAGGTCCCGGCCTCGATGTAGTCGCCCCGCAAGGTGTGCGTAGCGCCGCCCAACCGCTGAGCGCCGTGGATCCGCAGGCGTGATGTGCCGGCCCCTTCGATCTGCGCGCCCATCGCCGACAGCAACGTGCACAGCTCGACGACGTGCGGTTCGGTTGCGGCGTGGCGGATGTCGGTCTCGCCGTCGGCGGTGACCGCCGCCAGCAGCGCGAGTTCCGTGGCCGTGACCGACGCTTCGTCCAGGTAGAACGAGCCGCCTCGCAGTCCCCGTGGCGCCTCGAAGGCGTGCGCGGCACCCTCGACCTGCCGCGCCCCGAGCGCCTGGAGCGCCTGCACGTGCGTGGTCAACGTGCGGCGCGACGGGAAGTCGCCGCCGGGAGGCGCCAGCTGCACTTCCCCGCGACGCGCCAGCAGCGGACCCATCAGGAGCATCGAGGCGCGCACCTTCCCCACCAGGACTGGATCGGGCGCAATACCCGGCTCCGCGGCACCGCGCAGTGTCAGCGTGCTCGTCCCACGGCCATCGACCGTCGACCCGAGCCCTTCGAGCAGATCGAGCAGCACGTCGACGTCGCGGATGCGCGGCACGTTATGCAGCGTCACCGCATCGGTCGTCAGCAGCGATGCGACGATCAACGGCAGCGCCGCGTTCTTGTTGCCTTCGACCGTGACGACCCCCTCGAGGGGACGTCCGCCTTCGACCCGCAGCACGGACATGTCAACGCTCACCTTCGGCCGCGGCCGGCCAGTCACCGAGGTACACGATTTCTTCGTCGAGGCGCACGTGGCTCGCCTCGCTCACTGCATCCCGACAGCGATCGATCAACGCCCGCACGTCGCTGGCGGAACTGCCCGGCGCGACGACGAGAAAATTCGCATGGAGCCTCGACACCTCCGCGCCTCCGGAGACCGCCCCCTTGAGACCGGCGCGATCGATCAACGCCCCCGCCGATCGGGGAATGCCCTCGGGCACCGGCACGTCGACGCCAGGATTCTGGAAGATGCACCCGGCACTGGCCTGGTGCAGCGGCTGGGTACGCTTGCGGAACGCGAGTGACTCGCGCGCGATGCCACGCAGCACGTCGGATGAGGCTCCGGCCCGCACGGCGAAGACGACCGACAACACAATCTCGCCCGACGTCTGGACGCGACTGCGGTCGTATCCGAACCCCATCTCCTCGACTGGTACGTCGATCTGGCTCCCCGCGGCGGTGAGCAACCGGACGGAGCGGACATGCTCGCTGATCAGCCGTCCCTGGAAATGTGCGTTGCCGGCGATGGCGCCACCGACCGTGCCGGGTGTGCCCGCCCAGGCTTCGAGACCCGCCAGGCCGCGTCCAGCCAGCCAACGCACCAGGCCGTTGACCGTCACACCGGCATCGGCGCGCACGGTGTCGTCTGTCGCCTCCGACACGTCACCGCCATGGATGCGCACGACGACGCCACGAATACCGGCGTCGGCCACGAGCACGTTGGACCCGCCGCCGAGCACGGTCAACGGCAGTCCATGGTCGCGCGCCAGACGCACGACGTGCGGCACGGCCTGCGATTCGCGCGTGGTCACCAGCACGTCGGCGGCACCGCCGACCCGCATCGTCGTGTAGCGCGCCATCGGCGCCGACAGCTCGATCTCGATGCCGGGAACGGTACGCAACGCGGCGACGCACGCCTGCAAGGAAGTCGTCACGGTCTGCCCCAGTGTGCCTCGGCTCGCCACAGCGCTTCCAGCGCATCCTCGCGCGTGCAGGTGGCGAAGCGGATGGCGTCGCCCGGTGCCTGCTGCGCGGCATGCGGCAAATCGGCAGTGATCACGACCGCGACGACAGGATAGCCACCTGTCGTCTGACGCTCGGCCAGCAGCAGGATGGGACGCCCCTCCGGAGTGATCTGGATCGCACCAGCGACCGTTCCCGACGATGCCCTGCGCTCGGCGGGCAGCGCGACTGGTGGACCGTCGAGCGGCATCGCCATCCGGTTCGACGCGGGCGACACCCGATAAGGACTGGTCACGAGGGCGTGCACCGCTTCGGGTGATGCCTCGTGTGTCGGGATGACGCGAAGGACGTCGTGACGCGCCAGGCCGGGGAGTGAGGCCGATCGCACGGGCCGGACCGCGCGCCGGCCCAACGCGACATGCTGGCCGTCGACGAGCGCGCCGCGGCGCTCGGCCAGCGGCCAGGCGCTGCGACTCCCGAGCACGCGCGGTCCGTCGATGCCGCCGCGGACGGCGATGCAGGCCCGCGCGCCGGACGTGCGGACGCCCACGTCGAGCAACGCACCGGCCGGAAGCGACAGGGCGACGTCCATCGGCACGGGACGTCCGTCCACGGTGACGGCAAAGCGGGCGCCCGTCACCGCGATGTGCGTGTCGCTCGTCGTCCGGAACGCACATCCCGTCAACGTGACTTCGAGGACGGCCTCCCCCGCCGCGTTGCCGACGAGGACGTTGGCGCGCCGCAGCGCGTCCTGATCGAGCGCCCCGCCCACCGGTACGCCCAGATGCTGATGCCCCCACCGGCCGTCGTCCTGCACGGTCGTGTGAAGCCCGGCGCGGACGACCTGCAAGGTCGCGTCGGTCATTGCGGCACGAAGCGGACACGAGCGCCCGGCGTGAACACGGCAGGCGCGTCGACGGCCGGGTC
>DATJTM010000685.1:0-12108 GCA_035503395.1 Luteitalea sp. | reverse complement strand
TCTCCGCAGGACTCTCGAAAAGCATGAAGTTGTCTGACATCGAAGACACAACATCGAAGGGACAGAGCTTGCGTCGCTGGCCATTGAAATTTAGCGAGTAGTCTGCGCCAGTAAGGAGGCGCTGGAGCCATTCGTCTAGTTTGCCCAGGGTACGACTTGCCGGCTCTTGGTAGAAGTACGCACCGCACCAAACTGACGCTGGGTCTACACCAGCGTTCGCCAGAATCGTTCTAACGGTCCACAGGCCCGTTGCAGCGTCTTGGAGCGTCCTGTAGTCGAGTCCGGTCTTCACAGAAACAGCGGCTAGAACTGTCGATGGCAGTGAAACATGCAGCCCGCCTTGCGAAAACACAGGCACCTCGTGGGATGTGCGTGTGACGAGAATATCTTGCTCCTTCGAACATCCTTGCTCGTACAGATCGATGACAAAGCCCGTTGACACGGCCACTTGAGGAGGCATATGCCGCCTAACAAGTTCCGTGAGCAGGTGTTCCTTGTGACGCCCCTCATGGAGCCAATGCGCATCACCGATTAGGTCGCGAACTCGGTCGGCTTGAGACCGAAGCTCGCTGGCGAGGGAACGCAGATACTTGGAGGTCGTGGGCTGAGTCATCGAGACGAACCGTGACTACTGCGAAGGAAGGCGTTCGATCCGACGTGGAAGGCGGATGCGTCTCTGACTATCGTGTGTCGTTGTCGATTCGCATGCGCAGCTTGCGTCGTAGCAGTTGTGCGAGCGCTGGCCGTGACCGAGGCGTCACGCCCCGACGAGGTTGTACATCGTGTCGCGCTCGAGGGGCGTGCGGCCGGCCGCCTCGACCAGGTGCCGCAGCTGCGCGGTCGTCAGGATGTCCGGCGTGTCGGAGCCGGCCATGTGGTAGATGCGCTCTTCCTGCACCGTGCCGTCGAGGTCGTCGGCGCCGAACCACAGCGCCGCCTGCGCCACCGAGACGCCGGTGGCAATCCAGAACGCCTTGATGTGGTCGACGTTGTCGAGCAGCAGGCGCGAGACGGCAATCGTGCGCAGCGTGTCGGCCGCGGTCGGCGGCGGCAGCTTGCGCATCTGGTTGTTGTCGGGATGGAACGTCAGCGGGATGAAGGCCTGGAAGCCGCCGGATTCGTCCTGCGTCTCGCGCACCCGCAGCATGTGGTCGACGCGCTCGTCGAGCCGTTCGATGTGCCCGAACAGCATCGTGACGTTGGTCTTCATGCCGAGCCGGTGGGCGATCCGGTGGATCGACAGGTAGCGCTCGCCGTCGGCCTTGTCGTGCGCGATCTTGCGACGTACACGGTCGGCGAAGATCTCGGCGCCGCCACCCGGGATCGACTCGAGCCCCACGTCCATGAGCGCCCGCAACACCTGCTCGTCGGTCATGCCGTAGAGGTCGGCGAAGAACGCGATCTCGACGGCGGTGAACGCCTTCAGCGTGATGTCGGGCCGGATCCGCTTGAAGCCCGCCAGCAGCTCCGTGTAGTACGAGAACGGCAGGTGCGGGTGGAGCCCGTTGACGATGTGGACTTCGGTGAGCGCCTGCCCGGCCCGATGACGGACCTTGTCCCAGGCCTGCTCGAGCGACATCGTGTAGGCGCCCGGTTGCCCTTCCTGGAGACGGGCGAACGAGCAGAACAGGCACGACGCCTGGCAGACGTTGGTGACCTCGAGCCGCAGGTTGTAGTTGTAGAACGTGCGGTCGCCGAACCGGCGCTCGCGCTCACGATTGGCGAGCCAGCCGACGAGGCGGAGATCCGGATGTTCGAAGAGACGAAGGCCGTCTTCGGCCGAGAGTCGCTGCCGGGCGTCGAGCGCGTCTGCGATATCGAGCAGCCCGGCCGCACGCAGGCGGCTGCGCATGGAATCAGTGACCGGCGTTTACGCGATACCCCAGACCTGGACGCGCAGGGTGCGCGAGCGGGGACCGTCGAGCTCGCCCATCAGGATGCGCTGCCACTGCCCGAGCACCACGTCGCCGCCGCTGATCTGGAGGGTGAGGCTGTGCCCCAGCAACAGGGCCCGCAGGTGGCTGTCGGCGTTCATCCGGTCGCAGTCGCTGAAGTCGGGGTCGTTGTGCACCCAGGCCTCGTCGCGAGCCACCATCTTCTCGAGGAACCGCTTGATGTCGGACAGCAGCGCCGTCTGGAACTCGTTGATGAAGACGGTGCAGGTGGTGTGCAGGGACCAGAGACTGACGATGCCCTCGCGCACGTTCAGGCCCCGGACGAGCTCCATGATGCGTTCGGTCAGGTCGACCACGTCGACGCGTTCGTCGGTTTCGATGACGAACGTCTCGCCGTGAATCTTCAATGCCCCGGCAGAAACGGTCGTCACCTCCGCGACTGGCGTCTCGCGGACGGTCACCGTGGAACTCTTGCTCATGCGCTCCTCGTTGACGGCGTAAGACGTCCAGCGACTGAGTGCCGCCGGACGCACGAAACGGGAATGTTATGCGAAATGCCCGACCCGTCGCAACTGATGGGCTCGCGTTCCCGAGGCCCCTGCCGCTCGATGGGGCCTTCCTGCTATGACGCGGATGGTCGGGGCAAGGTGCGGGTTGGCCGCCACTCCGGCCCTCCGGCCGCCGTGCCCGGAAGTCGTCACGCTCATTGCACCGGACCGCCGGGGCCCGGCGATGGCGCCGGGGAGGTCAATCGTGGCGAATCATGGCCGTTCCGAGGCAGCGGAGGCGGCGGCGTTCGTGGTACCCCGGCCGAGCCCGACCTGCAGACCCGCCGTGAACTGCCAGGCCCGATACACGCGCGAGGACGTCCAACGCCCGTCGAGGCCGAGCCCCACGGTCCCGCCGAGCGGCACCACGACACCCGCCGAACCCAGCACATAGGCACGGCCTTCCGAGTCGACGCCGAACCCGGTGCGGGCGCGAACGACGTGACGGCCATCGCGGATGGTACCGCCCTGCCCGAGCCAGCGGGTCATGCCGACTTCGAGGTCCACCCGACCGAGGCTGTCCGGCGAGAAGTACGCCGAGGTCGACCGGTCGAACCCGAACAGAAAGCCCGACGCGCGAACCTCCATAGCCTGCCGGCCGCCCCCGAACTGCCGGCCGACGGTCGCGTCGACCTGACGCCGCGTGTTGCCGTCGGAGATGGCGCCCTGCGACAGGTTGAACGACGCATCGACGTCGCCGGCAGCCAGGAGCCGCACGCCGACACCAGCGGTCGTCGCCTGCAGGCCCGCCGCGACCGTGGCGCCGTTCTCCCAGAACGGCAGGCGCGCCACGTCGACGGCCACACCGAGCCGACGCGTGACCGGCGCGAACACCTGCGCCTGGGCCCGCATCTGGTCGTCATCGCCAACGCGCACCGCGCCGATGCGCGCAACGCCACGGACGCCCGCGCCAAAGACGCCGCGCACGCCGAGATCGCCCTGCTGCAGGTCCCTCGTGGCCGCCGCGGTGTGCACCTGCCCCTGATCGACCTGACCGGTCACCCACAGCGCACCGCCCGGCCGCACCGGCATCTCGCCAGCCACGCCGGCCAGGCGGGTCTCGACGAGCCGCTGGCCACCGAAGGCGTCGGTCGACACCACGTCGTAGCGACCAACGACGGTCGCGGTATTGCGCGTCCGCCGTGCGTCGATCGACCGCTGCACGACGTCGGGCAGCCCCGGACGACGAGCCACGTCGGCCCACGCGAGGTCGGCCGCCAGCGCGCGCCCGGCCTGATCGAGCGCCTGGGCCAGATCGACCGCCGCATCCAGCGACGACGGTTCGAGTGCGCCCCAGCGCGTGGCGGCCTGCGCCGCCGCCGGCCAGTCGTGTCGCGACAGCGCACGCTTGGTCTCGGCTTCCGCACTCACGGCGGGCGCCGTCGTCAGCGTCATCAGCCGTGCGTACGCGTCGCTGGCGCCAGGCGCGTCACCACGCCACGTGAGCAGGCGCGCATATTCGCGCCACGCATCGGCATCGTCCGGACGACGATCCAGATACGCGAGGTACAGCGGGACGGCGTTGCCGTGCCGACCGCTCCAGGCCGCCACCTGCGCGGCGAGCCGCTGCGTGCCGGGCTCGTCCGGCGCCACGCGCTGCAGCGACGCCAGGGCCTGCTCGGCCACCGTCCACGAGCCAGCCGACACGGCCAGACGGGCGCGCAACCGGGCCGCCCGCGCATCGTCGCCGCGTTCAATCAGCCAGCCGTCCGCCAGCGCGAGCGCCGGTGCCGGCACGCGCGACGCGTGCGCCAGTCCTTCCCCGATCACGAAGGCCCGCTCGGCGTCGCCGGACAGCGCCTCCCAGGCTTCATGCAGCCGGGTGACCAGCGTCGCATCGTCGGCGGTCGTGGCCACTCGCACCTGCACCTGCCACGCCACCCGCGACGAGGGCGACTGCGTGAGCAGACGGGCCGCTTGAGTCGACGCCGCCGCGAGATCACCGGCGTCGGCGAGACCTTGCACGTAACGTTCGCCGACGTCGACGCGAGCCGGATGCGCCTCGAGGGCCTGTCGCAGGATCGCGACGCGGGCCTGAGCGTCGGCCGCCGTTTCGGCCCACGCCAGATAGGCGTCCACACCGCGGCTCGAACGGGCCAGCGTCTCCAGCCCGCGACGCGCCTCGTCGATTCGACCGAGCCGCACGAGGGCGCGGGCACGCAGGACGCGGAGCGACGACGGTTCCGCGGCGGCGTCGGCCACCACGGTCAGGACGTCGGCCGGACGTTCCAGACCGAGGAGAGCCTGGGCCAGCACGGACCGCAGGTCGTTGCGCTCGCGCCGGAGAGTGTCGTCACCGGTCTGCACGCCAAGCCGCGCGAGGGCGCGCGCCGGCTCGCCGTCGGCCACATCGGCGCCTGCGAGGACGATGCGCGCCGGGGCAGCGAAGGCGTCGCGCGCCACGAGTGCCTCGAGGTCGGCGCGCAGGCTAGTCGACAGTCGACCATCGGCGCCGAGCGCGATGCGTCCGGTCGCCAGAGTACGTTCGGCTGGCGTCAACTCGTCGCCCAGCGTGGCGAGTGCGTCGCGAGCCTCGCTCCACCGCTCGGCGGCAACCGCCGCATCAAGCGTGAGCCGCTGCCACTCCGCCTTCGTCACTGCGGCGTTGGCCGCGGTGACAGGTCGCGACAGTGCATCCCAGGCGGCAACGGCGTCGCCCGACGCCAGCAGGATCACGATATCGAGGTACGTCGCGCGATCGGCCGACAGCGCACGCACCCGCGACGCGTCGCGACGAGCCGCAGTCATGTCGCCGGTCTCGGCAGACCACCGCGCCTGTCGTGCGAGCAGGTCGACGTCACCGGCCACGATCGACGCGTAGGCACCAGCTTCCGCGATGGCCAGACGAGCGCCGCCGATCGCCTCGGCGGCGTCGAGCCAGAGACGCACATGGCCCGGCTGCCGCAGGGACGACGCGACCGGCGCCAACCAGCGACGCGTCTCGGCGGGACGGCCTTCGACGGCCGCCAGCGAGGCCAGGACGGCGCGCGCATCGACATCCCGGGTCGATCCGATCGCGGTACGTGCCAGACTCTCGGCGCTCGTCAGGTCGCCGGCCGTGAATGCGAGCGCGGCCCAGCCTGCCTGGCCCGCTGCCGTCGCCGACGCGGGCGTCTGCGTGCGCTGCGCCAGGGCCCAGGCCTCGGCCGCACGCCCTTGACCAGCCCATGCCCACACGCGCAGGGCGGCCGCGTCGGCAGCGACGGCCGTCCCGTCGGCAGCCGTCACCGCGCCGAGCACCGCATCGACCTCACGCCATGCGCCGCGGGCCGACAGGGCCTGGGCCAGCAGCACCCGGTGCGCGTCGGTCATGTCGCCCGGGGCCACGGCCGCCAGCCACGTCTCCGCCACGCCGGCGCGGTCACGCGCCAGCCACGTCGCGGCGACGCGACGCGCCACCTCGGGGTAGACGGGGCACGACGATGAAAGCGAAGGCATGAGGTCGGCAAGCAATTCTTCGTCGCCGGCGGCCATGAGGGCCGTGACGCGATCGGCCGCGCACGGCGCCGAGGCGCGGTTGGTGAACAGCCGCCGCAGCGCCGCCCCATCCCGCTGACTTGCCAGCACGCCGGCCAGCGCCTTGACGTCGTCCACCGAGGCCGTCGTCGGCGAGGCCAGACGCTCGAAGAAACGACGCGCCTTATTCAGATCGCCAGCGGCGAGCGAGAGATCGGCGGCCCGACGCACGTCGGCGGTGGCCGGACGGGCCGCGAGCAGGGGTTCGAGACGGTCGAGCGCCCGGGCCGGCTGGCCCGCGTCCGCCCACGCCTCGACGGCCAGTCGTCGCATGCCGACGTTGTCGCCGTGCTGCTGCACGTACGCGTCGAGCGCCGGGGCCAACGCCGCGCGTGACTGACCGGCGACGGCCACCCGCAGGGACGACGCGTGCCAGTCGTCGCGCGACTCCTGGATGGGTGCGGGCACCTTCGCCCACGCCTGCGATGCCGTGGCGATGTTGCCGACACCTTCGGCCCGCAGCGCGAGTGCGGCCCACGCCGATGCCCACCGCGAATCCGGATGCCGTCGTTCTGCCAGTTCGATGGCCTGACGCGACTCGTCGAGTGTCGACGTCGACGCGAGCGCCACCCATCGTTCGCAGACGGCGCGCGATGCCGTACCGCCTTCGGTCAGGCGTCGGGCCAGGGCAAACGCCGCTGTCCGGTCGGCATGGACGGCGATCCAGAAGTGCTCATCCTGCCGTGTCGCGTCGAAGGGGCGCAGGCGATCGCTCTCCTGGAACCGCAGGTGAGCCGTGCCGTGGTCACCGCGGTCGCGCGCGACCCGTCCGAGGCCGAGCAGGGCTTCGGCGCGCTGCTCGGTCGTCACGCTGGCGAGGGGCGTCGTGCCCTGTGCGTCAGCCGTGGCGGCGGCGGGCAGCATCACGGCGAGCCCGAGGACGAGAGTACGGAACGCGATCATCGGAGACCTGCCACCCGCTCGAACACGCGGGTCGATTCATCGAAACGTCCGGCGCGACGCAAAGCGTCGGCCAGTCGCAACTGGACGTGCGCGTCGTCGGGCTCACGCTCGGCGAGGCGCAGCAGCGCGGCGGCCCGCACGTCGCGGAGATCGTCACGGTCGGTGACGCGGATCAGCGCCTCGAGGTGACGCCGCGACGGGTGGCGGGTCTGCAGGATGCCGTCGGCCGACGTGCGGATGGCGGCAGCCGTCGGATGGTCGGCGGCGTGCGCGTCGACCCACAACGCATCGCGGTTGATGAAGCGGAACGCGCCGAACTGGATGACGAGGACGAGCAGGCCGCTGAGCAGCAATCGGCGTCCCATCACGCCACCTGCCGTTCTGCCTCATCGACCACGGCGACGAGTGCGTCAGCGGACACGCGGAGGCCGATGTCCCAGCTGCCCTTGCGACGAGTGGCCTCGGAGATCGGACGGCAACGGACCACTTCGCCGACCAGCGTCTGGCGACGGCCCGGCACTTCGACGTCGACGCTCACGACCGCACCGACCGGCAACGCGGCGGAGGCGACCAGCGAGATGCCGCTGGCGCTCGTGTCTCGCGAGGTGCCGAAGATGGCACGGCCGGTGGGCGCCACCAATCGCACCGGCACGCGCCAGGCGCGACGGATCGCCCTCGGCGCGAATCGCCGCTGCACGGTCAGCCGGACCTGATTCATCAGGCGCACGGGCATCGACGACCGACGGAGCCCATGCAGCAGTTCGGGGACGACCGTGTCGTAGATGGCGTCGTTCAATGCGTCGACGTCGGCCGTCGAGGGCGCCACGAAGCGGACGCCGATCGGCCACCAGCCGTCGTTCGTGCGGGCGAAGGCCTTGACGACTTCGACGTCGAGCGTCAGCACGCCTCCGGACAGGTGCAGGTCGAGACGGCGGCGGGCGCCGAGCGGCATCGCCTCGGGCCAGTGCAGTCGGCACCCCCCTTCACTGAGGTCGATCGTCACGCCGACAGCGGAGGCACCCGCGACGCCGCGGCTGGTGACCGCGACGGCGGTGCGGAAGCGGGAGGTATCGCGCTTCTGACGGGGCCGCGTCGCCAGGCGGACGACCATCGCCACCAGCGACATGTTGTAGACCGTCCAGAACATCGCAATGCCAGCCCCGAACCAGTCCTCGGTGACCCCGAAGCCCAGGCCCATGAGGCTCCAGTTGATCGCGAGGCCCGATGCCGCGAGGAGTACCAGATGCGGCATCACCGCCCCGGTCGAGGCGTCGCCGCCCTTCTTGCTGGTGACGACGAACGCACCCATCTTCTTGCCCTGCAGCAACAGCCGTCCGAGGGCCTGCAGCAGCGTGAACGTGTTCAACATGTTGAAGAACTCGTCCATCAGCAGGCGTCCGCGCCCGCGGCTGCTCAACTTGTAGGCGACCGACATCGCGGCCAGATTGGCCAGGTAGATGGTCAGCAGTTCGGACGTGAACGGCGCGATCGGGAACGTGCCCGACACCAGCATCCACGGTGGGGACAGGTAGAACACCAGCTTCGGCACGCCGACGGTCCAGTGGTACATCGACGCGAAGTAGCTGATGCGCTGCGGGATCGACAGCCCGCGGCAGGTCAGCGGGTTGATGTCGAAGATGATCTTGAGGTTGCCCTCGGCCCAGCGCAGGCGCTGCTTGAGGAACGACGAGACGTCGGTCGGCGCCAGGCCGGTGACCAGCACTTCGTTGACGTACACCGACTTCCAGCCTTCCGAGTGCAGCACGATGGCGGTGTGCATGTCCTCGGTGATGCTGCCGGTGATGATGCCGCCGTGCGGCACCAGCGCCTCGCGCCGCAGCACCGCGCCGGTGCCGCAGAAGAAGGCGGAGTTCCAGGTGTCCTTGCCCGGCATCACCAGGTCGAAGAACACGTCCTGCTCGCCGTACATGCGGCGCTCGTCCCAATCGACGCGATGCTGGACCGAATCGAGGTTGTGGTACTGCTGCGGCACCTGCACCAGCGCCACGCGCGGATCCTCGAAGTAGCCGAGGGTGCGCTCGAGCAGCTGCGGCTGGACGACGTGGTCGGCGTCGAGCGTGAGAATCAGGTCGCCGGTGGTCTGGGCGTAGGCGTTGTTCCAGTTGCCGGCCTTGGCGTGCGTGTTGTCGGAGCGCGTGATGTACCCGCAGCCCAGTTCGCGCGCCAGCGCCGCGACCGCCGGCCGTCGCCCGTCGTCGCACAGGTAGGTCTCGTGCGGGTAGCGCAGGTCGATGGCGGCCCGGGCGGTCTGCCGGAGCAGCGCCAGGTCCTCGTTGTAGGTCGTGATGAAGATGTCGACCGTGAACCGCCCGCTCGGTGGCGGGCACACCCGACGGATCGGCGCCCAGATCTGGAAGAAGTAGAAGAACAGCGAGAAGAACCCATGCACCTCGGCGAGGAACACGAGCCACCCGAAGATGGGGGCTTCCGTGCTGATCGTGTAGCGATACCTGTAGACGAGGTAGCAGACGTAGGTCGCCAGCGCGGTCACCGCCATCACCTGACGGGCGGTGCGCAACCAGAAGCGGTCGAGATATTCGATGGTGTCGTCGGCGTTCATGCGGCCGTCGATCCAATCGGCCCGGAGCCCGCTGCCCTGCAACCCGCGTGCTATGCTCGAGCCTGACAACCCGACGTTGTCGAAGGGAAGCTGGGTGCAATACCCACACGGTCCCGCCACTGTGACGCGGTGAGCCGGTCTCGTCACGGACACGCCATCAGGCCTGTCCCGCCACTGCAACCTGTCGAAGGTTGTGGGAAGGCGTCGAGCCGCTTCTGTCGCCGCCAAGTCAGGAAACCTTCCGTCGGGCAAGTCCTCTCGCCTGGTCGGCGCATGTCGCGCCGCAGGGTCGGCGCGTGGAAACGCCGAGGAGGTCGAATGATTCGCAGTCATGCCCTGCCGCTGGCCGGGTTGCTGCTGGCCCTGCTGTCGACGCCCGTGTCGGCTGCGCGCCTGAGCGGCACCGTCAGCACCCCCGCTGGTCAGCCCATTGCCGATGCCCGTGTCGTCCTCGAAGGACCGACCGGACCGATCGCCACCACCCGGACGACATCGTCTGGCGCCTTCGCGCTCGACGCCCCGGACGGCACCTACACGCTCCGCCTCGTCGCCGACGGCTTCAGCGCACCAGCGCAGCAGGTGTCGCTGTCCAACGATAGGGAAGCCACCGCGAACGTATCGGCCGAGGTGGCCGCGGTGACCGAGTCGGTGGTCGTCTCGGCGGGCGTCGTGCCAGTCACGCGCTCGGGCACCGGCGCCGCGCTGACGGTGTTCGACGAGACCGAGATTCGCGCCCGTCAGCTCGAGTCGACGCTCGACGCGCTGCGGTCGGTGCCTGGCTTCACCCTGTCGCGCAGCGGCGGCCGCGGTGGTGTGACGTCGATCTTCCCGCGCGGCGGCGAGAGCGACTTCACCCTGGTGCTGGTCGACGGCATTCGCCTGAACGACATGGGCGGCAGCTTCGATGCGGCGCACCTGCCCTCGTTCGACCTGGACCGCGTCGAAGTAGTGCGCGGCCCGCAGAGCGCGCTCTACGGGTCCGACGCCGTCGGCGGCGTCGTGCAGCTGGTGACCCGGCGCGGCGGGCCGATGCGCGGCAACGCGCTGTTCGAGGGTGGTTCGTTCGGCACGTGGCGCGCCAACGCGGCGGCGGCCGGCAGCAGCGGACGCCTGCAGTGGGGCGGCGGCGTCGAACGGCTCTCGAGCGACGGTTTCACCGGCACCGCACCGGGCACCGGCGAGACGGTCGGCAACGACGACTACACGCGCACCGACGCCACCGGCAGCGTCGGCTATGGCACGGACCGCTTGCAGCTGACCGGCCTGCTGCGCGTCGGCCGCAACGACCGCGGTAATCCGGGTCCTTACGGGAGCGATCCCAACGACACCTACGGCGGCGTCGACCTCGTCTCGCGCGGCGAGAACGAGACCACAGCGGCCGGCGGATCGGTCACCTACCGTCTGCGTCCGACCGCGCAGGTCCGCGGCAGCGTCGCCTGGGCCGACCGCGACAGCACGTTCATCAGCGTCTTCTCGCCGGACGATCCGTCCACCTCCGGCAACCGAATGCTGTCGGGAAGAGGCGCCGTCGATGCCGCGTGGTCCGGCGTGTCCTTCTCGGCCGGCGGCGAGTTCCAGGACGAGCGGGCGAGCTCGACGTTCATCACGGGGCTGCAGGACCAGGAGCTCCCGGTCGAACGCCGGCAGATCGGCGCGTTCGGCGAGGCGCGCATCGAGACCGGTCGCCTGGCGCTGCAGGCCGGCCTGCGGTTCGAGCATGTCGCGCGCGCAGCGATCGAGGGTAATCAGTCCGTCTTCAGCCCGCGCCCGACGTTCGCCGAGGACACGGTCTCGGTCGTCAACCCGCGCGTCTCCGCGAGCTGGCGCGCCTTCGGTAGCGACAGCCAGTGGCTTCGACTCCACGGCAATGCCGGCACCGGCATGCGGGCGCCCGGCGCCTTCGAGATCGCCTTCACCGACAACCCGGGCCTGAAGCCGGAGCGCACCCTCAGCCTCGATGCCGGGGCCGAAGCCGGCTGGCTCGGCGGCCGTCTCGTCGTCGATGCGCTGTACTTCCGCAACGCCTACGACGACCTGATCGTCACGGTGAACCGCATTCCCGGCACGACCTCGTACCGGAGCGACAACATCTCGAACGCGCGGGCCCAGGGCGCCGAGATCTCGGTGGCCGTGCGTCCGACGAGCGCACTGACCGTGCGCGGCGGCCTGACGGCACAGCGGACGCGGATTCTCGCCAACGACGGCCGGCCCGATGCGCCCAACCCGTTCCAGGTCGGCGACGCGCTGCTGCGGCGACCCGAGCTCGCCGGATTCGCCGACCTCGTGTTCTCGTCCGGACGCGTCAGTGGATTCTTCCGTGTTGACGGGCGTGGCGAGGCGCGCGACATCGACCCGTCGTTCGGCGCCAGCCTGGGCATCCTCGACAATTCCGGCTTCACGACCGCCGACCTCGGTGCCTCGGTACGACTGCTCGACCAGGTCGACGTGTTCGGGCGAGTCACCAACCTGTTCGACCGCAGCTACGAAGAAATCTTCGGCTTCCCCGCGCTCGGCCGGAGCGTGATCGTCGGGGTGAGGGTTGCTGCAGGCCGCTGACGTCAGCTGCCGGTTCGGGCGCGCCACCGTGCTCGACGGCGTGACGCTGCACGTGCCGCGCGGCGGCATCACCGGTGTGCTCGGCCCCAACGGGTCGGGCAAGACCACC